>JBGPAO010000042.1:0-14362 GCA_041480755.1 Bacteroidia bacterium | reverse complement strand
TCTTATATATTTTAGTTTTTGGAATTTCTTAAATTAAGGTAAAATCTTTATATGGCTGTACGGTGATATGGCTAAACTGTTAAATTGCTAAACTGTTAAATTGCTTATGAATTAAATAGTCAGACTTCCAGCTTCCTTTAAACTAAAACAACAATGTAACAATTTAACAATATAATTCTTTTTAATTTTGACCATTACCAAATCAGTATTAAAATCAAAGTTTATGGAAAAGTCAATAATAATAGTCGGTGCCGGGATTGCAGGATTATCAGCAGGCTGTTACGCCCGGATGAATGGTTTTAAATCAACCATTCTTGAAATGCACAATATTCCAGGAGGTTTGTGTACTGCATGGGAACGTAAGGGATATACCTGGGACATCAGTATGCATATGCTTACAGGCTCTTGTTCCGGACCATTATATCAGATGTGGCAGGAATTGGGTGTGGTGCAAAACCGGGATTTTTTTTACCGGAATACAATGGTACAGATTGAAAGTCTGGACGGTAAAGTTCTTGATTTCACCACCGACCGTAAAAAACTGGAAGATCAGATGCTTAAGCTTTCGCCGGCGGATGCTCCCCTGATCCGGGAGTTTTTAAGCCTTGTATTCGGAAAAAACCTCGTGAATGCTGCTTCCCTAAAGTCACAGGAACTGAGTAACCTGTTCGATTCCTTAAAAATCCTGCCGGTTATATTACCTCTTATGGGGAAATTCTTTAAATACGGGAAGCAGACGGTCCAGGACTTTGCAGGTCATTTTCAGGATCCATTCCTTCGCCAGGCTCTCAGGTTTTTCATTGATTCACCTGGTTGGCCAATGGTAAATTTTCCCATGGCAGGACTGATAGGTTTTATGAAATCAGCTGTTTCAGAAGCAGGAGTTCCGCTGGGTGGCTCACAGCAGGTGGTATACGGGATAGCTGACCTTTACAGGAAACTCGGAGGTACAATAGAGTTTAAATCCAGGGTCACTGAAGTCATTATTGAGGATAATCATGCAGTGGGATTGAAACTGGATGATGGAACCGAAAAACGTGCTGATATTGTCATCTGGGCTGCTGACGGACACACTCTGATTTTTGATATGCTTGGTGGCCGTTATATCGACGACAAAATAAGTAAAATGTATAGTGATTGGATCCCTGTCAGGCCAATTATCCATGTTATGATAGGAGTGAACTATGACCTGACTCAGGAACCGAACCGTTTGATCTTGGAACTCGATAAACCTGTAAGCATCGCGGGTGAGGAACACCGGTGGATGTATGTAATCCATCACTGTTTTGATCCCGCTACTGCACCGGCAGGGAAGTCAGCCGTGGAAGTCTGGTTTGTAACTGATTTTGATTACTGGGAGAAATTATCACACGACAGACCAGCATATATAAATGAAAAAAAACGTATTGCTGATCTTGCCATTGCACGATTAGATAAGCGATGGCCGGGATTTGCTTCAAGGGTAGAAGTAGTTGATGTACCTACCCCTGCAACTTACGTTCGTTATACAGGAAACTGGAAGGGATCACCGGATGGATTGTCTTTTACTACAGACAATATGAATAGTCAGCGTCCTGTTCGTTCATTGCCCGGTCTGGGCGATCTGTATACAATAGGGCAATGGACTGCTCCTTTTACAGGTACGGTACTTGCAGCACTTACAGGCCGTCAGGTGGTGGAGATAATTTGCAGGAAAGAGAAAAAGAAATTTGTCACATCAGCAAATATATCATGATCATAGCTCTGATTGGAATTTATTTAAAGAATAATTACGGTGAACTCAGTTCAGCTTAAAATCTTAATAAATATGAAAAAAATAAAACTCATTATAGGTATGATCCTTTTCCCGGTTTGGATGGCATTTTCCCAGGAAGCTCAGGTGAACAAGCTTGTCGTCAATGCCGACCAGGGAGAATATGTTATCAGCAAAAATATTTACGGGCATTTCAGTGAACATCTTGGCCATTGCATTTATGGCGGCATCTGGGTAGGTGAAGACAGTCCTGTCCCAAACACCAATGGTGTCCGGAATGATGTTATTGAGGCGTTGAAGAATATTAAGATCCCTAACCTGCGCTGGCCGGGAGGTTGTTTTGCAGACGAATACCACTGGATGGATGGTATCGGTCCCCGTGAGAGCCGTCCGAAAATGATCAATACCCACTGGGGCGGGGTGACTGAGGATAACAGCTTCGGAACGAATGAGTTTCTGAATTTTTGCGAACTCATTGGTGCAGAACCATATATGAGTCTCAACCTGGGCAGTGGTACTGTCGAAGAAATGTCGAAGTGGATCGAATATGTGAATTCGGATGATGATAGTCCGATGGCCAACCTCCGTCGCCAGAACGGACGGGAATATCCATGGAATGTGAAATTTATCGGTGTAGGGAACGAAAACTGGGGATGCGGGGGAAATATGAGGCCTGAATATTATGCTGACCTGTATCGGCGGTACGCGACATATTGCCGCAATTATGGGGATACCTGGTTATACAAGGTTGCTTCAGGTTCTTCCGGTGATGATATGGACTGGACACGGGTCTGTATGCAGAATATCGGAAACCAGATGAATGGATTATCTCTTCATTATTACACCGTAAAAGGATGGAGGGGAAGCAAAGGTTCTGCCACTGAATTTAATAATGAAGAATATTTTGCCACACTTCAAAGGTGCATGCGGATTGAATCTTTACTGCAGCGCCATATCAGTATAATGAATGAATGGGATCCGGAGAACAGGATCGGGCTTATGGTCGATGAATGGGGCACATGGTGGGATGTTGAGCCGGGAACCAATCCGGGATTCCTATACCAGCAAAACACTATGAGGGATGCTTTCGTAGCAGGAATTACCCTGAATATTTTCAATAAATATGCCGAACGGGTCAAGATGGCAAATATCGCACAGCTTGTCAATGTGTTACAGGCGGTAATCCTGACCCGGGATGAGAAGATGATTCTTACACCAACCTACCATGTGTTTGATCTGTATAAGGTTCACCAGGATGCCACATATCTGAATCACTCTCTGAGAACGGAGGATTATGTATACCTGGATGGAAAACTGCCCGCCTTGAATGTCTCAGCCTCAAAGTCAGAAGACGGGACCATTAACATCAGCATTGTAAATATTAATCCCGACAAGGACATCGATCTGCAATGCGAGATACGGGGTGCTGATGTGAAGAACGTTACCGGACGGATCCTGACGGCTCCTACGCTGGATGCTCATAATACATTTGATAATCCGGATAATGTCAAATTAGCAGATTTCACAAAGATGAAACTGAAGAATAATGTTATTGAACTTAAGGTTCCGTCGAAATCGGTGCTGGTGCTGAGGCTTAAATAGATTTAAGATTAATCCTTAGCCGATATTTCAATTTTTATTGAAATCTTCTTAATTCCTCCACCCGAAACTCCCATTCCGGAGTCCGTATTATTTCTGCACCCGGATCCACTTCATACCACGGACTTAATTCCGGATCAGACGGATTTATAAGGACATGAATATCCTGTGCCGGCATATAACTTTGTGCAAGAAGAAATATCTTTTGTCCGGTGGAATGGTTCACGGCAACATCAACTACAATAACTGCGTGTCCGGGAGATCCGCCCCTGATAAAGACATCCCCTGGCTGGATATCCCGGTATTCAGCCTTTACCAGTTCCTGAGCTAATGAATAAGTCCCTGCATACGTAAATACCACATCCAGGTATCGCCGGAAGGCGGGATATTCATAAGACGTCATATCCGTTCTTATCCATTTTATCTGGTCTCCTTTCACGTCAATCCTGTATCCCAGTGCCCATTTTGCATAATCAGCCCGAAAACCATTAGTAAAATTAAAATGGATCAATCCATATAATTTCCGTGCAAAAAGATATTCGGATCTGAGGCGAATGACGGCATCAGCACATTGCTGCAGATCGAGTGACCCGATTTCCATATCGATAACAGCAGCGTGGACTTTATTCGCTTTTGGCTTTCCGTTATAAAGAAAGACATCCGTTCCATCTGGTTTTAGAGGCAGATTCCGCAGGTAGTATCCAAAGGATTTTTCATCCAGCGGAATCCTTTCATAATCTTCAGGCACATTTATTCTTTCACGGATAGTTTTCCCTTCAGGATTTATGAGATCGTGTGATTTAATAAAGATATTTGGAGTTGTGATGTTTGAAGGTTGATTATGCCCGCAAACACTGAATATGAATAAAATGGAAAAGGATATGAGGAATGTTCTTTTCATTGAATATTTGTAACATGTTGCCTTTTAACCTTGCAACCTTTTAACCTTGTAGCCTTGCAACCTTGTAACCTTGCAACCTTTTAACCTTGTAGGCTTGCAACCTTGTAACCTTGCAACCCGAAATTTAATACATTTAGTAAATTTACATTACTCAATTAATTCTTATGGCGAGGTCGAGGAAAAAAATAATAAAACCTGTCTTAACTGAAAAAGACAAACTCAAAGCAGAACGACAGGCTCTTCGCAAAGCCCTGAAAGAATCCGGACAATTATCCGTTCCCATCCATAAAGTCCATAAAAACAAAAAAAAGTACAACCGTAAACAAGAAAAAAAAGACATCGAAGAAAACCTGGACCAGGAGTAATAATCAGAAATTGTATCACAACAGAATAACTCATCCCTTTTGTGTTCCGGGGCTGTATTGCAGCTCAATTTAAATGGAAACGCTGATAATTACTTCCATCATCATTTCATGGTAAGCCTTTGTTAATCGTTAACAATCAACATTTTTAAGAAGCTCAGCATTTAAATTTCGCTACAACACAGTCCCTCCACGGGATGAGTAATTCTGTTGCGATACAGTCTTATGAAATATTAACTATATGTTGTTAATATTCTTTTTATTAACCCCCAGGATATGCTTCAGTAATCATTTAAATTTGGTCTAAGTAAAAACCCCGATTACTGATGAATTTTTCTAAATTCGTTCTGTTCTGCATATTTATACACTGTTTTAGCCCGGTAAACGGGCAGTACGAGAAAAACTTCAAACGCAACTTTACAGATGCCCAGTATTATCTGATCACCGAGAACTACCTGGAAGCTCTGAAATATTACCAGAAACTTCTTTATCTGGATCCCTCGAATTGCAATGTTCATTATCTCACCGGAACATGTTATCTGAACATCCCGGGAATGAAATCCATGGCTATCAAGCATCTGGAAACCGCAACCATGAATATTACGCAAAAGTACAGGGATGGTTCTTACAGGGAAAAAGATGCCCCCTTTGAGTCAATCTTTTTCCTGGCACGGGCATATCATATCAATTATGAATTTGATAAAGCCATTGACCATTATGTGGAATACCGTAACAATATGTATTATACTGATTTTGCGGCTATAGAATTTGTCAACAAACAGATTGAAGCATGTGAGCTTGCAAGGGAAATGATCAATCAGCCTTTGAATGTTCAGTTCGTCAAGATGGAGGGCAATCCGACCAATTATTTCCAGGGAAATTACAGGGGTGTTGTTTCTGAAAATTTGTCGACAATGCTTTATATGTCTGATACACCTTATAAGAATTCCATCCACATGACCCAGAATCTTGACGGCACCTGGTCGGAGATGAAAGTGATCAATAAGGAATTGGGGGATGTAAGGGATTGTCAGACTACATCATTATCAGCAGACGGCAAGACACTTTTACTGGTCAAAGCTGATCCTTTTAATGCTGATATTTATGTCAGCTATTACAAAGATGGACGCTGGTCAGAGATCCAGAAACTGCCCAGGCAGATCAACACAGTGTATTATGAATCGCACGCGTATCTTTCAGCTGATGGGACATTATTATATTTTACCAGCAATCGTAAAGGAGGATACGGAGCACTTGATATTTATGTCTCAAAGAAAACAGGTGAAAATGAATGGGATAAACCAGATAACCTGGGATCAACAATTAATACACCTTATAATGAAGATACACCTTTCCTGACTGAGGACGGGAGCATGTTGTTTTTCAGTTCACAGGGGCATGTCAATATGGGCGGATATGACATTTTTGTGTCAGACCTGCTAAAGGACGGATCATGGTCTGATCCTGAAAATGTGGGTTATCCGGTTAACGGACCGGATGATGAATTATTCTATGTCCCTGTTAATAACGGACAAGGGGCAATCTTTGCAATGGCCGGTAGGAATGGAGATGAACAGATGGGCTTATATAGCCTGAAGTACATACCTGATCAACCTGCGGATCTCCTGGCAGATCTGTCAGTTAATCCGGTCAGCCAGCGTGAAAAAACTCCCAAAGAGTTGCATATGGAAATGGAAGCAGGATCAGAGGTTCACGGGGCAAAAGCAGGTGAATACCTTGTGGTAAAGAATATCATGTTCGATTTTGATAAATATGTCCTGAATGATGAGGGGAAGAAAGATTTGGAGCGCCTGTACACCATTATGAAACAATATCCGGAACTGAGTGTTGAGATTGTGGGTCATTCGGATGCAATGGGGAAGGAGGTATATAACCTCGAATTATCAATGAAAAGAGCTAATTCAGTAGTTAATTATTTGGCCGGCAAGGGAATTGATAAGAGTCGTTTTATATCAAAAGGAGTGGGCGAGGAGCAGAGTATAGCGATTAACCAGAATCCTGATGGCACGGATAATCCCGAAGGAAGGAAATACAACAGGAACGCTGAGATACGGCTTATAAATTATGAAAATGAAAGCATTACTGTGGAAGAAGTATTTGTCCCTGAAGATCTGCGTCCAAAAACTGATCAGCGGTTCCTGGTTCTTCTCGCAAATCCTGAAAGGCGGGATCTCGACATACCCAAACAGCTGAATGGAAATATAATTCATGAGATCAGGACAGATGAATCATATTTATACACAATTGGGAGCTTTGAAAGGAAGACCGATGCGGTTGATTTGCTGAATACTGTCGTGGATAATGGCTATCCGGATGCATCGATAATGGAAAAGCATGAGATGGACAGGCTTATTATCAGGCAGAGTCAGCAGCCATTGCTGTCAGGAAGCACTTACACGATTCAGATCCTGGCCATGTCTCAGCCTCTCGACATGGACTATTTTATTGCGCTGAAGGAAGTAAAACGTTTCCTGGGTGATGATGGAATTTATCGGTATGTGGTGGGGGAATTCGGATCTCCTGAAGACGCATTAAAAGTATTGCCGGGGATAAAGGCTATCGGGTACACGGATGCATATGTAATGAACCTGGCCAGGTATAACGGAATACTGGCGGATAAGGATCAATAAAGGGTTAGTTTTAGTTATGCTTTTTGGTTGTGCTTTGCGGGGTTGCTTCACAGAGCTTTTCTATGGATTCAGTCCCCCCGAGAACTCGGGGGGATTGTTTTTTTACTGCTAGTCATTTCAAAAAAACCGTATATTTGCCCCCGCACGGCGAGATAGCTCAGTTGGTCAGAGCGCATGATTCATAATCATGAGGTCGGGGGTTCGGATCCCCCTCTCGCTACTTGAAAATAAAGCAGTTATAAGAATATTTTATAACTGCTTTATTTATTTGATACACAATTCGATACACATTTGATTTTTAAATGGCAGACTATTGAAAAAACCAGAGGTATTGACCACATGTGGCTGGAGTATATTGACCATTCATAGCCGGAGTTAAGTGCTTGTTGTTAAGTTATGTATGTTAATTGTAGTCTAACCGGCTAAATGTGGTCAAGCCGTCCGGCTTTTGCAGTGATTAAAGGAAATAGTACAAAATAAACTTTTGTTGAATAACAGTTAATTTCATTTTAATTTTGTAATATTATAATTGGCTAGCTGCTAAGAAGGTTTAGACATCCTTATTCATCTTGAAAAATAATATAAATCAAGATGTTAAATGAAAAATCCATTATAAAATGAAACCCGATTATCATCTTCCCCCTGTGTATTTCAAATACCTGATAGTTTTAAGTATATTTTTTTGTTTTATTTCAATTTCAGAAGTTGCGATATCTCAGGAATCTGAATCAAATCAAGCCAGTGTAATCAGGGGGAATGTAAAAGACGAAAGCGGAGAGATCCTTATCGGGGTATCAATTATTCTTAAAGGAACCACAACAGGCACGATCACCAATATTAACGGAAATTATGAAATTGAAGTAGCTGAATTAAATGATATTTTGGTTTTTTCATATGTTGGCTATGAAACAATAACAGAGCCCATAAACGGACGCACAGAAATTAATGTTACCATGCATGTAAGTGCCATAGCTCTGGATGAAGTAGTAGCTATTGGGTATGGTACAAAAAAGCAAAGTGACATAATCGGTTCGGTTTCAGTTGTCAAATCTGATGAGATATCCGACTTGCCGGTACCCACTATTGACCAGGCTCTTCAAGGGAAAGCCACAGGAGTTAAGGTTACTCAATTTTCGGGTGCTCCGGGTGAAGGTGTAGTGGTGCGTATCAGGGGAGTTGGAACAATCAATTACAATGATCCTCTGTATATCGTTGACGGCATACCAACCAAAGATGCTTTCAATACCCTGTCCCCGGTAGATATCGAGTCAATCTCTATTTTAAAAGATGCTTCAGCTGCTTCAATATATGGTGCCAGAGCAGCAAACGGTGTGATCCTGATCACTACAAAAAAAGGTGGAAAAGGTTTACCACGTTTTATCTACACCATGTACACCGGTGTGCAAAGTGCCTATAACCTGACAGAAATGACCAACAGGGACCAATATGTTGAACTGTATAATGAAGCAGCTATTGCTGATGGCCGGGAAATTATAAATCAGGAAATGATTGACACTCTGCCGGATACTGATTGGTGGGAGGAAATATTCAGGCCGGCATTAATTACCAACCATCATCTGACCATCAGTGGCGGAAGCGAAAATATCAATTATCTTATATCAGGAAATTATTTTAAACAGGATGGTATCATACTTAATTCAGGATTTGACCGGTATTCATTAATAACCAGTATTTCTACAACTCTCTCAAAGAGAATATCGGTCGGTACTAATATTAATCTTTCGAGGTCTTCTACTGCTCTTGTTGGAAATTCGGGGGATGGATATATGGGTAACGGAGGAAGTGTCGTTCGTTATGCATTTTTCAGAACCCCAATCTATCCGGTTTACGATAATAATAATGAATTTATAGACTATTATCCTCTGTATGGGCATATCTTCGGAGATGGCTATAACCCGGTCGGGCTTGCTGAAAAGTTTGACTGGACAAGAACAGGAAACCGTGTTTTCGGAAATGCTTTTATCAATTGGCAGATATTTGATGTGCTTACTTTTAAATCTGATTATGGGATCGATCTTAATGTTATAGGTGATAAAAGATTCAACGAAAACTGGGGATACCAGGGAAGGATTAATAATCCCAATTCGATGACGGAATCAACGACCTTTATTGATATCCAAACATGGAAAAATACCCTGACCTACGACAAAGATTTTAACGGGATACACAGTCTGAACATCTTGCTGGGTTCCGAACTGATCAGAAGCGAATCGCATGCACATTCAAGTAGCGCCCAGAACTTTCCTGATCAGATAGCTAACCTGAGATATTTGAGCAATGGGATGACAAATGAACGTGTCGATGGCTGGCAGGAAAATTGGGCATTATTTTCGGTGTTCGGACGGATAGCTTATAAGTATAAAGAAAAATATTTTGCCGAAGTTGTATTACGCCGGGATGGTTCTTCCCGCTTCGGAAGCAATAATCCTTATGGTGTTTTTCCTGCGGCATCCTTGGGATGGAGAATTGATAACGAACCCTTCCTTGCAGACAGTAAGCTTATTTCTCATTTAAAATTGCGCCTGAGTGCAGGACAACTCGGAAATCAGGAGATTGGTAATTACAGTTTTGCTTCGCTAATGACAAGCGGTGCTTATTATCCATTTGGAACAAACGTCGCATCTGGGTATTATTTGCAAAAACACGGTAACGAAAATCTCAAATGGGAAAGTCAAACACAATATGATGCTGGAATTGATCTGGGTTTACTCGATAACAAAATATTCATTTACCTTGATTATTATAATAAACTCACCAATAACATGCTCGTGCAGGCGCCTCTCCCGCCAAGCAGCGGAAGTGCAGAAGCTTCCTTTTTTAATGCAGGAAAAGTACAAAATACGGGTATTGAGTTAGAAATCAACTACAAAAATCAGATTAACAAACTAAAATACAATGTAGGACTGCTATTCTCCCACTTTTCAAATAAAGTGCTGGAATTATATGGTGGCAACCCTATCCCGGCTGGCAGAATTGATAACGGGGTTTATGCTACTCTTACAGAGGAAGGATACCCGATAGGGTCCTTCTATTTATATGAAATGGAAGGTATCTTCCAGGACACGGCAGAAATTTCCAACCATGCTTTTCAAGGCAATAATATTCAGCCCGGTGATGTGAAGTTTAAAGACATTGGCGGCCCTGAAGGAGATCCGGACGGAGTAATTGATTCATATGACAGGAAACATGTTGGCAGCCCATTTCCGGATTTTACTTATGGAATCAATGCAGCATTCAATTATCTGAATTGGGATTTTTCATTTTTTATTGAAGGAATAAACGGGAACGAAATTTATTGGCAGGCAGCTCACGATATTGAGGGATTTTACAGGGCATTTAATCTTACATCCAGGGTTTATGATGAAAGATGGACAGGCCCGGGAACCAGCAATACCCAACCCCGCGTCTCCTGGTCAGGCGCTACAAATAACAAAAAACCTTCCACCCGGTTTCTTTTTGACGGATCCTATCTGCGAATTAAAAATATTAATATCGGGTATACTTTTAATAAAAATATTACTGAAAAAATCAGTGCTAATACAATAAAAGTATATATAAGCGTACAAAACTTATACACGTTCACGAAATATCCCGGACTGGATCCTGAAATGCAAACCAGTGATAATGCCAAAAATGAAGGGGACCTGGCAGTAGGTATCGATTGGGGAACTTATCCTTCAGCAAGGACCTTCAGTTTCGGGCTCAATGTGGACTTTTAAGTAAACATTATAGCAAAATGAGAAAGTTCTTAACAATTGTTGCATGTATCTTATTGATCTTTCCAGCTTGTGAAAAATTCCTGGACGAACAACCTCAGGGAACCTATCCTATTTCAGCTTTTTATCAAACCGAAGAACATGCAAAGTTGGCCATAACAGCATGTTATGAGAAACTTTCTTTTTCGAATTCCGATAACCGTTTATGGGTTTTTGCTGAGGTAGCCTCTGATGATGCTGCAAAAGGGGGATTCCCTGGAGATCAGGCTGATATTGAATTAATTGACAATTTTCAAATTTCATCAGATAATGGCAATGGTGAAACTACCTGGGCAATTTATTATGAAGGAGTAGCTCGTTGTAACCAGGTCATAAAAAATGTACCCGGTATTGACATGGACAAGGCCCTTAAAGAAAGAATTATTGGTGAAACATATTTCCTTAGAGGTTATTATTATTTTCAGTTATGTAACATTTTTGGAAACATTCCTTTAATTCTTGAGCCAAAAAATCCTGATGAAATGCAGGTACCAAATTCAACCCGGTCAGAAGTATACCTGCAGGTTGAATCTGATTTTATTGAAGCTGTTAAATACCTTGAATCAGCATTGGAGCTGAATCCAGGAGTTTATCCAGGTTCTGAAAAAGGCAGAGCAACCCCGGCAGCAGCCAAAGCATTACTGGCAAAAACATATTTATTTGAAAAGAAGTGGTCAGAAGCATTAAGCACCGCCCTTGAAGTTGAATCATATGGTTACTCACTGATGCCGGTATATCAGCACAATTTTAATGTACTGTATGAAAATAACAGCGAATCAATTTTTGAGATCCAACACCTTTCCGGGAAGAGCCCTGTTATGGGCAGCCGTCTGAATCAATGGCTGGCTCCACGTGCACAGAACGGATACGGCTTTGATGAACCTACTCAGGACTTTTTTAATGAATTTGAGGTTACTACTCCGGAAAATATTTACGATCCACGTTTAGACTATACCATTGGACGTGTTGGTAAATTATGGTTTGATAATGTACCTTATGATCCATCCTGGTCATCAACAGGTTATAACCAAAAAAAATACCTTCAGCCGATTTCGGAAATTCCGAAAAACAGAAAGGGAGATGCTGACTTGAATTTTACAGTTATTCGCTTTGCTGAAATATTACTGATTCAGGCCGAAGCTTTATGCGAATTAAACCGCTGTGATGAAGCTCTTAGCCCCTTAAACAGGGTCAGGAAAAGAGCGAGAGAAAGCTATTTGTATGATGAAAACCTTGAAGGATACGGTACAATACCCGCGGGATTACTTCCTGATGTTACCACTACCGATCAGGTACAACTAAGAGAGGCAATCCGTCATGAACGGCGGGTAGAGCTTGGATTTGAATGCCAGAGGTATTTTGACATTATCCGTTATGGGGAGACCTATGCCAACAATGCATTACGTAATAAACCAAATTTTATATACAGTACACATAAAGCGTTTCCTATTCCTCAATCAGAAATGGAAACAAATTTAAGCATAACTCAAAATGACGGTTATTAATCATTTGCTAAAAAAACTGATCTCAATATTTATTAACTAAATCTATTTAATTATGAAAAATTTTACAATTATTACATCAGTAGTTTTAATGACTTTTACAAGTCTTTATGCTCAGGTCGATCTGAACAATGGCCTTGTTGCTTCTTATCCATTTAATGGTGATGCAACAGATGTTTCCGGTAATGGAAACGATGGAACTGTAACAACCGGTTATTCCGAATGGGGCGGAGGGACTCCAACCTTAACAACAAACCGTTTTGGTAAAGCGAACAAAGCTTATTATTTTGACCAGGGTGGAAACATAGAAGTTCCTTATTCAACTATTCTTAACCCTGGATCACTATCATTATCATGGTGGATCTATATGGAAGAAAGAACTAATAATGACTATATGATTTCTATGAATCATTGGGAATGTTACAAAGTAAACTTACAAGAAGCAAATAAAGTTTTCTTTACTACCAAAGTTGATGATCCTGTTAATCCAGGCTTATTTGTTTATAATGACCGTGATCATGCTGGTGATGGATTAGTTGCTGAACAATGGTATCATCTTGCAGTTTCATTTGGCGGTGGACATATGAAGTTTTACATTGACGGCGTATTGGTTAAAGATTGGGATAACGTTCCCAATGGAAATATTGTTGATATAAGTGCTGATCCTCATAATCTTGTTTTTGGTCAGGAAAGACCTACTTCAGAATATACAAATGAGACAGGTGATGGAGGGTTTTTTAAAGGGAAAATGGATGACATCCGTATATATAATCGGGTTTTAACAGATGATGAAGTAGTGGCACTTTTTGAGTTGCCTGATGTTGACCTGGAAGATGGCCTTGTTGCGTTTTATCCCTTTAATGGTGATGCAAATGATGCATCAGGAAATGGTAATGATGGTACAGTTTCAATTGGTCATGCCAACTGGGGTGCCGGAACACCAGTATTAACCACAGACCGTGGAGGAAATGAAAATAAAGCTTACTATTTTAACGAAGGGGGATATATTGAAGTTCCCTATTCAACTATTCTTAATCCCGTTGCAATGTCCCTGTCATGGTTGATTTACATGGAAGAACAAGCTAACAATGATTATATGATCTCCATGAGCAGATGGAATTGTTATAAAGTTAACCTGCAGGATATGAACCGGGTTTTCTTTACCACCAAAGTTGATGATCCTGTTAATCCAGGCTCATTTATTTATAATGACCGTGATCATGCTGGTGATGGCCTTGTGGCAGAAACATGGTATCACCTTGCTGTATCATTTGGTAATGGACATATGAAGTTTTACATTGACGGAGTACTGGTTAAAGATTGGGATGACGTTCCCAATGCAAATATTGTTGATATAAGTGCTGATCCTGTTAATTTAACTTTTGGACAAGATCTTCCAACAGATATTTATGCGGATGATGACGTTCATAATGTTGCCTGGGGTGGTTTCTTTAAAGGTAAGATGGATGAAATCCGTATATATAATCGCGTATTAACAGATGCTGAAGTCCTTGCTTTGTCTGAAATAACTGTTTCTACAGAAGAACAATTAGTATTCAATAGAACTTTTGAATTGTCACAAAATTATCCCAATCCTTTCAAATTGTCTACAACAATAGAATTTTCTCAACAAGAAAAGGGTTTTGCAACACTTAAAGTGTATAACGCTATTGGGCAGGAAGTGGCTACCTTAGTTTCTAAAAATCAAATGCCGGGTAATTATAAATACATTTGGGATGCTAGTAAAATGTCAGCCGGAGTTTATTTTTACCGACTTTCAATTAATAGCTATGAGCAAACTAAAAAACTTTTTATTAT
>JBGPAO010000041.1:0-14456 GCA_041480755.1 Bacteroidia bacterium | reverse complement strand
TTCTTGGCACGATAATATAAATTGTACCTCCAGTATACAATGGTATCCATAGTTCTCAAAACTTACGATGTCAAAAGCAGATCGGTTAATCGCTTAATGTGATAGTGGAATTTGAATAAAATACTTCTCAGGACAACACAGGACAGGTATCATAATCAAAGATGATAACTTCCGAAATAATTTTCCCATTATGATGAACAATATAGTTCCACCTGACCGAAAGAAATATGTTTTTTTCTTCTGGCTGGCAGGTTTATTTTCTGTTATTTGGTTTCTTGTTCGCGTAATACCAAAACCATCAAGGGCAACCTATCCCTGTCAGCGGGCAGCATTTCCCGTTGCAAGTGGATTTGTTATTTATCTGACCGGATTGATTTCAAGTTCTATTTTTTTTAAAAAAGGCATCAAAGTTTACAGGCAGAGAAGGGCAACCGGAATTCTTTTCATAATTCCAGGCCTTATCATTGGAGTAATCTCAGGTTTAAGAACGGATTCGAATGAACTACGGGCGGATAATAAAACAATACAATATGTCGAGCTGGCAAACCAGCCTGTCGGGACTGCCAGGGGAGTTATACCCGGGAGAGTTGTGTGGACCTGGAATCCCGAAGCAGTTAATGAAAATTGTCCGAATACCTGGCTGGAAAACGACAATTGGTGGATGGAACAAAACACCGACCGTCTTAAAGTTCAGGATATGCTTGCTTCTTCCATATGTTTGGTAACAGGAAAAGATAGTGTCGTTGATGCATGGAATGAAATTTTCAGGTATTATAACAGATGTCATGGCAAAGAAGATGTTCCATATCAGGAAGGAGAAAAAGTGTGCATCAAAGCAAACTTTGTTTCCTGTAATGCCACCAATATGGACGGGCATAATAAAAAGGAAAACCTTAATATGATTGACGTTTCACCTCAACTTATGTGGGCGATTCTTAACCAGCTATCCAATGTTTACGGTATTCCCCAATCCAATATTTGCATAGGTGATCCCAGCGCGTATTTCCCTGATCAGTATTGGGACCTTTTAAATTCTGATTTTCCGGAAGTAATTTATCTTTCCGAGTCAGATGGTGCCGAGGGAAGGACAAAAATAATTTCTTCGGCAGAGGAAGTTTTAAAATTCAGCGACGGATCCGGTGGAGATTATCTTCCTGTTCAATTTACTGAAGCCGACTATATGATCAATATTTCTGTGACCAAGCATCACGGATCTTCCGGATTTACACAAATAGCCAAAAACCATTATGGATCTAACATGCGTAATTCAGCTGAACATATGCACTGGACTCTGGTAAATGTTAAACAGGGATATGGCAAATACAGGCATTTTGTTGATTTACTGGGTCACAAAGACCTGGGCGGGAAAACCATCCTGAATATAGGTGATTTTTTATGGAGCGGGCATGATGCCTGGACTACACCGGTGAAATTTACTACTGATCCTTTTTATGATGATTATCCTTCATCTCTTCTTGTTTCCATAGATCCTATTGCAGTGGAATCAGTGGGGCTTGATCTTATACAAACTCAGGCATGGAATGATCAGTATGCCACAACTGCGGGAGTGGACGACTATCTTTACCAGGCAGCAGATTCATCCTATTGGCCCGGCCGGATTAAATACGATCCTGAAGGCGATGGAACGATCTTGGAAAGTCTTGGTGTCTTTGAACACTGGAACAATGACATTGATAAACAATACTCAGGGAACCTTGGCATTCCGGGAGGTATTGAACTGGTAATGTCAATCCGGCATAAAAAGATCATGTCTCCCACGGAATTTTCTGCTAATTATTTAGAAGATCCTGCATGCATATATCTCACATGGAAAGATCTTTCTGAACAGGAAGATGCTTATCTATTAGAACGGTCGGAAGGTGATGGGAATAATTTTATTATCCTTGCAGAGCTGGGCCCTGATGAAATATCCTATCAAGATAAAACTATTGAAACAGGAAATCTGTACTATTACAGGATCAGGACTTTGGCCGGGGATATCAAAACAATCGCTGAAACGGTTTCTGTTTTGGCATCATCTACAACAGGCCACCAGGTATCAAGACAAGGTGAGATTCCTTTCAGAATATTTCCAAATCCGGCTACAGATAAAATATATATGTGTTGTTCAAGGGATAAAGCTATTACCGAAGCAAAAATATTTGATATGAAAGGGAACCTGTTAAAACAATTCAAACCGGCAAATCCTGACAACAATAACATGCTTACTTATGATTGCCGGGACTTACCAGGTGGAGGATATATTATCAGAATAAAAACAAAAGATGGATCATGGAGTCTTCCCCTCATAATAGCGAAATAAAATTCTCCCCGGGATCCAGCAAAAACAAAAGATACGCTTCTGGCCAAATTATCCTTTTTCCTGCAGAATCTCCTTAAAAGTTATTTCAGTTTCATTATAATGGAATGAACACCATTGCCTGATATATCAAAGCAAGCATAATTTGACTTTTCCACACTTCTGATATTATACTCCACATTTTTACCATCACACTGAATTTCTATAGCCATTTTATCTGGAGGCAATAATAGCTCTATTTCTGTATCATATTGCGTACCGGTAAAAATAAGCCTTAGTTCATTATCTTCCGGGGCAAGCGAATATTTGTAAGCAACATATCCTTTGGAAGCCTCATATTTAATTAAAGCTGAAGCATTATTAATATTTGCTGCAGGCCATCTTGGTGATATCAATGCTTTGTTAAAAGCTACACCGGCATCCTTGACACCGGCAAGACCCTCAACCAGGGCATAGGCGACGGCAGCTGATGACCAGGCATCGGGAGCACCAAATGATACTTCGGATGGCATAAAGAACAGAGGCCCATCCGACAATGTAATACCAGCAATCATCCATTTGACATCTGTATTCGCACCAATCAACTCGATTGAGGATATTTCCTTATCAGGATAAGGATTATCGAAACCATAAACATAAATACCAACGTGGTTTATGATTTTGTTTTCACCACTCCATGCTACCTTATAAAGAGGCATGGTATTATAGGTAGGCCACTCATACCTGTTCCTGTCCCTGGGGTAATGGAAATATCCGGTTTTATCATTAGTAATGGGATTCGTCCAGGAGCTGTTATCGCTGTAATGCAACACTATGCTTCCGGCATAATGTTTTCCCTCCGGATCTGGAGTATGACTGATTGTAAATTTCGGATCATACATTACGTGAAGCAGGTAAACCGAGACCGTTTTTTTGTTTACAGGGAGAGTTGTCTCCGAAAGGTAACCCGGATCGGCAGACAGCCCGATACAGGCTTTACGTCTATTGGATTGGGGATCGATGATGTCAAAAGGGATATCTGAAAATACCTGGTGTCCTGTTGGCATGTTACTTATATCGTCTTCCCCTTCACCAATCCATCCGGGGACCTTATCTGTGCCATTGCCTGAAAAATCAGCATTTGCAACAGTTCTCATATCTATCATGGAAAAATTCCTTTCAGGCAGTGATGGCATTGCACCGCGGTAAACACAATACAGATAATCACCTGATTTTTTACCCAGTTCATGGATCCTTCGTAAAATATCGACTGCATAATCCTCAAAGCCATTTTCAAAAGCTCCATGTGCCAGTTCTCCGGCAACAATCGGAGAAACTCCCCCGTTCATATATTCCCATTTATCAATATGCCAGCCTTTCTCATAAGGTGGATAACACAGGTACCACTCTCCGGGAGAACTTTCAGGCATCTCTTCCCTGATTCGCTGGTATGACCGGATAATCTTGACACATTTCTCGTGGGAGATACCCTTGTTAAGGGCATAAGCATTTGACAGGGTTATTTGTCCGGATACGTCAGTGCTGCCGAAATCATACTTATAAGAAGGATCTTCAGGTACCCAGTGTGTATAGAAATTACCATTCCAGCATAGAGCATCGTTACGTTCCCTGATTCCGTCACCTGTCGTTTTTACCTTCAAGGCTTCTTCTATCCTTCCGGCATATCTTAACATTTCACTCACATAATCACATCCAACTGCCAGGCCGATATTATCAGCGTAAAGAATACCATACTTGCTTTTTTCCGGATGGCCATATGTAATATTATAATCAAACCTTTCGGCTTCCTCATCCGGAAGAAAATCCCATATATCAATAGTATAAGCTCTTTTTTCCAGCTTATATTTTTCTGACCACCGGTATGGATCAGATGTCAGGTAATCGATTATCTTTATTGCACCATCCAGTTTCCCTTTCATCCACTCATCGTCTCCCGTGGCTTTCCAGGTAAAATACAAGCCTTCCAGGTAATGAAATTCCGACATATTTTCAATAATTACCTTGATAAAAAATCCGGAAGATTTATCATCCGAGGGAGCCATAATAAATTCAGGACCATATCTCTGAGTATAGTGTTTCAAATTGGAAAAGTCTGTATGAAAAAAATCCGGCATCATTCCGTTTTTCCATTGTCCGGCTGAAAAAAAATCCATATATGAAGTAATTCCGGGATAGAAGTATTTTAAAGCCTTCATGGAGTGAACATTATCCTGCAGCCACCCATAGAAATACTGATAAACCTGGCCATTGTACCTGACCACCTGTCCAAGTTCGCCATTTCGGATCATTGAATAATGTAAGATATCCAACAGGTTTTTGAATTCGCCACCTTCATCGTTTATTTCAGTATTGGCATCGACAAGGAAACTTTCTGTGTTTATAAGCTTTCCGTTCTTATCGAGGTGGATTATACAATGTGTTCCCAGACCTCCTCCAACCATAAATTTCATACTTCCCGAGACGTTTTCCCTGATATATTTTTCCCCATTTCCATCCATAACTATCACACATCCTTTCTGTAATCCGTATAGTTCAATCCACTCCAGAGGCATATATACTTTTTGCTTATTCATGATCATCTCAGTAGCTTCAGAATATTGAATAGCAACTGACAGTATAAACAGAATGACCAGACATTTTTTGTTTAATCCATTAAAATGTTGCATAATTCCAGATTAAAGGTTGTTGTTTGTACAAGTAAAATAGAATAACTATAAATATATATTTTAAGGCAGGTTTTTTTATCCTGTATTACCCTGCAACATGATCCGATGTATTTCAAAACAAAAGAATTTCTAAACCCGATGAACAGGTAGTCTCCTGGGATCTAATGAGCAGAAGGCAGGTAAGTGCAGGACAGATCAACCACAAACTTTTATTATTATTGAAAATGTTGGCACTTAATTATGTTTTAAAATGAGAACAGTACAATCTCTATTCAGGCTATTCAGGAACTTATTACTGATTCTTTCCATTTCAGGTATTTACCTGAATGCAAATGGACAGAATCCCTGGGATCCGGCTAATTCCAATTCCAGTGATGATGTAAAAAAAGTTCTTAAGTTTCTTTATGATATTAAAGGTCATGGAATCATTACCGGACAACAAAACCTCGCACCGGATGTTATGTCATGGACGGATAAGGTTTTAAATATTACCGGGTGTTATCCCGGGCTCCTTGGTGAAGATTTCACTTATGGAAACGCTGCTTACCTGAAAAGGAAGGAAATTGTAGATACTGTTACAGATTACTGGAATAAAGGAGGACTTGTGACAATCTCATGGCACCAGGTAAATCCTGAAACATGGGATGGCAGTATTGATGAAGGGCCGTTTGAGTACACCCAATACCAGATGTCACAGGAGAAGTTCAACCAGATTTTTGTGCCTGAATCAGATTTGCAGATTAAATACCAGCAGCATATTGATACTATAGCCGGGTATCTGAAACAGCTGCAGGAAGCCGGAGTGGTAGTTCTCTGGCGTCCTTATCATGAAATGAATGGTGGGTGGTTCTGGTGGGGTGCCAAAGCAAATTTTACAGATCTGTGGAAGGGTATGTTCAACAGATATACCAAATACCACCATTTGAATAATCTGATCTGGGTCTGGAGCCCTAATATTTCACAGAGTGGCATGACAGACTATTATCCAGGTGATGAATATGTTGATATAGTTGGATTAGACGGTTATGTAGATATAACAAACTGGGATATACGCAGCAGTCTGTCAGCGGATATTGACAATATTATCGATGTGAGCAAAGATAATATGGTCACTTTTACTGAATTGGGTTGGCTGCCTAACCTGAACTGGCTGCAGACCGACCGCCCGGAATTTACCTGGTTTCTGTGCTGGTGGACTCATATCACTGATTATAACTCCAACAGATGGATCAGCGATGTATATAACCATTCATATGCGATTAACAGGGGTGATTTTATTTGGAAAGATTTTCCGGTAGTTCTGGTAAATGAATTTGAGGACCAGAATGTCATTAATACCGGAACACCAGTCAAGGTTACCGGGGATATTTCTTCACATTTTTACTACCCTGCAGAAAAATCCATTCAAATTGAAATCTCTGCTAACAGGAATGATATTGCGATGGATGTCTCAGACAGTATTATGTTATATCCGATTCCGGGAGATACAGGAACAATAATTTTTCAGGTCATCGCAAGTAATAGTGCGGACTCAATTATCAGGCATTTCAGTGTGACACTTGAACCAGCACTTTCAGTTCAACCCGGAACAGATCCGAATAACAGGATTATAATTTTTCCCAATCCTGCAACAGATCAGTTACACATTGTAAATACTGCTGATATTGAGGGAATTATTATTTACGACCTGTCAGGGAGGTTAGTAAAATATATCATTAACCAGGGACTTTCTGAGAGAACTGTTATTATCGGGGATCTGGATACAGGGTGTTATTCTATTTGCTTTAAGAGTGTTAATGGATACTCTATCAGAGGCTTTGTAAAACTGTGATCTTTTCTGTCTTAATTCAGGCATTTATCCGGGCAGGACAAATCAGGATACCAGTTTAATTTCAATGTGATAACTTTTATGACTGTTTTTCAAGTAGTATTATTAATATCCTGAATTATGAAAAAAAAACCACTCCTCGGAACAGTACTTATCAGTTTTATGTTGATATCTATTCTTCTGCCATGTAACAGTTATGGTCAGATTACAAGCATTACCTTCTACCCTTTTAAGCAGTTTATTCTGGTCGGGCAGACAAAACAATTGACTTTTGAACTGATACCCTCCACCTATTCCCTGGCTGCTATCAAATTCATGAGTTCAGATACAAATCTTATTACCGTAGATGATAAAGGATATATTACCGGTAAAAAGCCAGGCTGGGCCTATGTATATGTTTTGAGTAAATATAGTACCGCCGGAGATATGATGGAAGTTTTTATCAGGGACGATAATACCTCAATGAAGATCGAAGGTGAGGATGCAATAATAACCAGTCCGCTCAGGATCACAAATGATCCGACAGCTTCCGGAGGCCAATGTCTTATCTATGACTCCGGCCCTCATTCACAAACAGAGGTACCGGACAGCGGACATGCCATTTTTAACATTGATGTTGAAGAGGAGGGATTGTATTCCCTTTATATAAACCTGAAAGCGTTTGACAGGAACAATAATTCTTTCTATTACAAGGTCGACACACTGGACTGGCGGACAATTTCAGCGCCTGATACTACCTGGAGTGAAGAGACAAAATCTTTTACACATAATTTTACTGGTATTATTGAATACCCATTTCTGGCAGGAGAACATAAAGTAGAGATTGCTTACCGGCAACCGGGAGTAAAGATGGATTATATCCGGTTGATCAGGGACTCATCTTCGGTTCACAGGTATGAATCGCATTACAGTGAGATTTTTGGAGAAAGACGATGGATTAATGTTTTGCTTCCAAGTTATTATGATCAGACAGACAAAAGATTTCCAGTAATGACTTTCAGTCATGGTTGGGGTGGTGCTGTTTTCCGCGAAAGCGAAGGTATGGGACCTCACCTGAATTTCAACAGGATACAGGAACATATTGATGAAGACTCTGTTATTTTTGTTTTTACTGACGGGAAGATAGAATGGTTCGATAATGGTGAGATGTCCAAATATTCTCCTTATAATATGGTACCCATTTATGACCTGTATTATGAGGACTATTTCCCTGAGCTGTTTGATTACATGGATTCGAATTACCGTACTATCCCTGACCGTTATCACAGGGCGGTTATGGGACAGAGTATGGGAGGAGGAATGGTATTGCGTCTCGGACTGAGATATCCGGATCTGATAGCAGCGGTACAGCCTACCTGTGCGGGGGCTAATCACCTGCTGGGATTGCCTGACAGATATATAAGATATTACACGCATGAGTTTGTCAAGAATTTCCATGGGACACATGTAAGGCTCCATGAGACTTTCGGCGATTACCTCAACACGATGAATAAGGTACTTTATGCAGCTATGGAACGGGAGCAACTTGAAAATATCGCCTGGTCCGAGATTGAAGGCCATCATACTGTTGACATAGCAGGAAGAACAATTGGTTTTGATAGTTGCTTTAATTTTATGCTGGCTTCCATAAAGGATCCGTTACCGGCACCTGAACGATGGCATTTTACCGACTTCAGACCTGATTTCCATGTATGGAATTACAATGTTACCAGCAATATGGAAAGGCAGGGTTTTCTTGATTTTACCGGAATCACTAAAGGCGGGATGAAAGTATTTGCCCGAAAATGGCTTCCTGACGGACCCGGACTACCCGATGTCACTATAAATATTACTACTGCCCCATTTTACAAGACAAACTCGTCTTATACATTGCTTACCTATGATCTTACTGAAGAAAGCTCTTCAACTGAATCAGTGATGAGCGATAATGATGGTCGCATCAGTTTCAGTGTTTCCGGGAAAGGATACCAGGTTGGTATTTATGATAATGAAACACCGCCGGAGATCGTGATACTGGCTTATAATATCAACGACAGCACAAAATTTCTTACTCAGGGGATGGAAGGTCAGCTTAAGATACAGGTGCTGAACCGGGGTGGACAATCTGCAGAAAATATAATAATTGCAATGTCTACCGATCAATCATCAGTAAGTATTGAAGAAAAAATTCTCACCATTCCGTTTCTGGATGCAGGTACCAGCCTCTGGCTTGATGAAACCATTGGGATAACGGCAGATTATAATCCCCCAGAAATAAAAGCGCCAATTGAACTTCGGCTTAACGCATCTATAGCAGATGGATCCGGAAGTGAATGGAAAGATGAGCTGTACGTTCCCATAATGTTTAATGTACCTGCTATATCTAATTTTATTATTAATGATAATATTCCCGAAGGTACAGATAACAGGGTGAACGGATTTGCCGAGCCGGGGGAAAAGATAATACTGGAAACGGCACTCGAGGAGAGGCTTCGTTTACAATATGATGATGAATATGTTGAATTTGCTGAAGAAGAAGCCATCTTCCCGGATTATACCCTTTCCTATTCAATAATTAAAATATCGGAAGATGCTCCTGTCGGACACCAGGTTACCTTTCTGGCAAGGCTCGAAGAATATGATGCCAGCGTGGAACTGACCGGTTATACCTGGAAGAAGCTGACTCTTGAGATCTCCGATCACACGTCAGCAAGAAATAATCCGGAATTCAAAAATTCACAGGATAGATGCTTTTCAGTATATCCTAATCCTGTTTCATATGGATTGTTTACTCTTGAACTGGGACCGGAGATTCCAGCAGGAGAACTATCCCTGAAAATTATGGATACTAATGGCAGGATTGTTTTCAGTACAATAATAAACAGAGAGGAGAATGTAAACCGTTACCTGATAACACCAGGGGGGAAAGTGAATAATGGATTATATATAATATCACTTGAATCCAATCATTTTATTTCGAGAACAAAGCTCATTATTCAATAAGTTTCTTCATGATTAAGCAAGCATTCTTTCTATCTGTACTGGTAATAGGTTTTATTATACTGACAGGATTTATTAGAATGGAATCTTATTACCATGATCCGGACAGTCCGGCAGGCTATAATACAAAATTTGATAATGAAACCGGGGAGTTACCAAAAGATGCGGATGGCTGGACTATTATTACTCCTTCTGCTGACAGTAAAATTATTTATGTAAGCAGTTCATTAGGAAACGATTCGAATAATGGCCTTTCTCCGGAGAATCCCTTAGCGACCATTGAGAAAGCCAGCAGCCTGGTAAGAAACGGTTATCCTGATCACATTCTCCTGAAATGCGGCGATGTCTGGGGAAATCCATATGTCTACCGATTTCACTCAGGGCGTTCAGCCACGGAACCAATGGTTATTTCTTACTATGGTGATAGCATCACAAGACCCTTATTGTTGATTGACGGTCTCTTTCTGAATATCGATGGATATCCAATCTCTAATGTTGCATTTATTGGCCTCGAATTTTATGCATGGAAGCATGATCCCGGCTCTTCCGTTTTCAGCAATAAAAATGGTATTTCTGTTTTTCGTTTTGTCGGAGCAGGTGGAGCCAATATTTTAATTGAAGATTGTGTGGCAAGGTATGCTTCAATAGGGGCCTTCGATGCGTGTTGCCCGGATGGTACAAGATTTAGCAATGTGGTTCTCCGCAGGAACATAATAACACATGCATGGACGGATAGTTCCTATTATCCGGAAACTGGAGCTGATGCAAGAATAAGTGGGTTTTATGCATCGGAGACCAATGGAATATTGATAGAAGACTGTCTGTTTGACCATAACGGATATGATGAAGATATAGAAGGTGGCGGCGCAAATATGTTTAATCACAACATTTACCTTCAATATGATTGTTCATCCGCAACTATTATTCGCAATAATATTCTGGCACGTGGTTCGGCTCATGGTGTCCAGTTACGCGGGGGAGGAATATGTTCAGACAATCTTTTTATACGCAATTCAGTTAATCTGAATATCGGCGGTGAAGACACTCCCTATGATGGAGTGAATTCATACAGTTATGCCAATGATAATGTATTCTATGAGAGTAAGTTAATGGATTCAACCAATATAGCTTATCCCAGGACGGGGGCAAATGTAGCCATCTATCCGACAATTCCTTGCACAATTGAGAAAAATATAATGACACATTGCCTGAATGAAGGAGCTTCAGGCATCAGCGAATATGTGGATGTATATGGGCTGGGAGGATCAGTAACTCTATCGAATAATATTGAATACAAGTGGAGCGATTGGAGCCAGGTACCGGATCTTTTGTGGTTTGATCCGGACCGAAAGCTGAGTCATTATCATCAGAATTTAGGGAAGGAGCCTTCCACGGTTGCTTTCCTCGAAGAAGCTGCCAAAAGACCGTTACATACCATGTGGCTGGAATATTCAGCTGAAGCAGTAATTGAATTTTTTAAGACTGGATTCAGAACTGACATGATGGATTTAAATCCACCTGCTGCACCGGATACAATACACCTGGATAATATTTCTGATGTTTCTGCTGAATTTAGCTGGCCGTATGGGATCGATGATCAAAGGACAATTGCATATAACATTTACATGAATCGTGCAAAAATTAATGATGAACCGGTAAATAAACTGAAATATAAAGTGAGCGGCCTATCTCCGGAAACAGAATACACTCTATGGGTGAAATCACTGGATGTAGGTGGAAATGAATCATTGGATTCTGTAAAAATTCAATTTATTACCCTGACTGCAGATCTGGAAGCTCCGACAAACCCAATAAATCTGTCATTAACAGGACGCGGCAGTGAAACCATTTCACTTACCTGGAACCATTCAACAGATAATTATGGGATCAACGGATATAAAATTTATCTTGACGGAGAGGCTATACCAGACCTTCTGCCATCTGATTCTTCAGTAACCGTAACCGGTCTCACACACTCAACTCAATATACATTTAAAATAACAGCTATTGACAATAGCGGTAATGAATCGGGTTTTAGCAATGAAGTAGTTGCCAGGACAATAGATATAGTGAAACCAGAAAGCCCGCAGAATGTTCACATTACAACCACCACAGATTCCACTATCAGTCTGGCCTGGGATACTGCATTCGATAATGTTGGAGTGGTAATTTACCAAATATTTATCAACGGAAATTTAATTGATTCTGTAACAAATACAAATATTACGCTTACAGGGCTGGAAGCTGGTGCAAAGTATTCAATTAATGTCGGAGCACTGGATGCAGAAAGAAATAAGTCAAGGAACAGTCCTCCGCTGGTCATTGAAAATCTTTATCTTGATAAATTCAAAAACATACCGGGGATTGTCATTTATCCATTACCTGCCAGCCAGGAATTATTAATTTCAGGCGAAACTTCGTTACTTTCTATTGAAATATTCGACCTGACAGGAAGAAAACTCCTGGAGAAAAAGGCTGAAAATAAAACGCAGGTAGAACTTAATATTTCGATAATTCCGGATGGGATTTACCTGATGAGAATCAATCAGGAAGACAGATCTCCAGTAAGGAAAATTATAATTGAACATTAACAATTTATATTATGAAAAAATATTGGTTTTCACTGTTTATGTGTGTATTGTTCATTTTTTCGGGAAATAGAACTGCAGCACAGATTCTGCATTTCTCAAATGAATATTTAATCTGGAATGAAACTATTCCCGGGCAAGTACCTGAAAATTACCCTGAAGAAAAATGGACGGAAGGGGAGGAGAGTGAATTCGGGCTTGTACAGTATGTCACCCATCCAACCATCAGGGTATTTCTACCGGAGAAAGAACTTAATAAGGGCACAGCGGTCATTATTTGTCCGGGCGGGGGTTATAATATCCTGGTGATCGAACGCGAAGGATATAAAATCGCGCAGGCATTAAATAAGTTAGGTATAGCTGCAATAGTACTTAAGTACAGGCATTATGATAAAGATATTGCAGTTCAGGATGCCATGCGGGCTTTACAATTTGTTAGAGCAAATGCAGACAAGTGGGATATTGATCCGGACAAAGTGGGTATCGGGGGTTTTTCTGCAGGCGGACATCTTTCGCTGAATACCGTTCTAAGTAAAGAATCGCTGAGCATACCGAAGTCAGCTTCTGACACACCACAGAATTATAGTTACCGGCCAGATTTTCTTATGCTGATCTATCCGGGACTTGGCGGATTCAATCTGGGACCTGACATGTCCGGGGAAAAAATACCCCCCGTTTTTATGATAAATGCGATTGATGATCAGGTAACGCCGGTTTCAAATTTGTTCGAATTGGCAGAGATACTTGCTTCCAATAAAATCACTACCGAAATCCATATTTATCCCGGTGGTGGCCATGGTTTTGACCTTGGTAATAAAGACTGCAACTGCTCAGGCTGGCCAGATCTTTTCAGGGATTGGCTGGTATATACTGGATTTATAATCGATAACTAAAACTTTAATTCTTCAGAATGATTTGAAAATGTCATCTCAGTTTAATATACGATCCTGGAAATTAAAATTTAATGGAGGTTTATATTACTTTTATATTTTGTCAAATAATTCCAGGATATGCAGGAGTTCAATGAAATAACTGATAACTCCAAAACCCCTAAATACTTACAGCTGGTCAATTTGTTTATTAAACAGATTAAAGAAGGAACACTAAAAATTGGAGACCGGTTACCATCCATAAATGAAATCAGTGAGGACTATTACCTTTCACGGGATACAGTTGAAAAAGCCTTTAAAGAGCTGCGCAATAGAGGAATCATTTCTTCGGTAAAAAGGCGCGGATATTTCATATCCAGAACAGATTTTCAATACAAATCCAGAATCGCTTTTATCACAAACAGCATAACTGACTATAAACGGAATATTTATGAAGCATTTTCCAGAGCAATGGGAGATGATGTCCTGGTGGATGTATATATATATAATTATGATATCACCAAGTTTGAAATAATCAGCATGAGTCATTTAAATGATTATGATTATTTTCTGGTGATTCCATTTTTCAAAAAAATACAGAATTATCAGAAAGCAATCGATTTATTAAATGGCTATCCTGATAATAAACTTATTATCCTGGATAATTGCCTGCCCGGATTAAAACCTGTTCATTCAACAGTATCTCAGAATTTTGAACTTGATATACGGGATGCCTTAATATCTCTGAATAATAATTTATCCAGGTATAAAAAACATTATCTCCTCTATCAAAATGACAGTACCCATCCCAGGGAGGTTGTCAAAGGATTTGAGGTTTTTTGTAAAATGTTCGGGTACGAATACCTGGTACTGGAGCAGTTAACCCCTGATAATATTCATGCCGATGGGAATTATATCCTTCTCAATGATGAAAATCTTGTTGACATTATTGAAATTATCAGAAAGAAGAATCTGGCGCTGGGTAAGGATATTGGCCTTATTTCCTATAATGAAACACCATTGAAAAGAATTCTGGCCGGTGGAATAACGGTTATTTCAACGGACTGGCAGGCAATGGGACAGATGGCTGCAGATATAATAATCCAACAAAAAACAAGAAATATAAAAATTCCTTATGTGGTTTATCCAAGGAATTCAACACTTTAAATTAAGGAGAATATGGGAAAAAGAATATTCAAAAATATA
>JBGPAO010000040.1:0-14497 GCA_041480755.1 Bacteroidia bacterium | reverse complement strand
GGTGGAATTGCCTTCTTTAATTCTTCATCTGCAATCACCTTGGCTGCATTATATGCCTTAAGATCTTCCAGTTTATTTGCTTCTTCATATAATTCAACAGCTTTGTTAAAATAAAGCGCTCCCATATTAAAATAAGCATTAAAATAATTCGGATCGATTTCTATTGCCTGATTATATGCTTCCAATGCTTTTTCCCTATTGCCGCTCTTTTCATACAATGTACCTTTAGCAAAATAAATAGATGGATTATTAGACTCCTGTTTTTCAGCAAGTTCCAGGTACAGCAGACCTTTGTCAACGTTGCCTGCCGTCAGATAATAATTCACAATCTCAATCAGAATTAATGAGGTATCAGGATACCTTTTAAAACCTTCTTCCAGCACCTTGATTGCAGCATTGGAGTCATTAAGAATGACATACTCGCTCTTAAGAAGATAATATGCGTCACTGCCGCCGTAACCAAGATCAATTGCCTTCTTAAAATACTGTATTGCTTTATCGTGTTTTCCTGCATTTTTAGCAGCCAGAGCTGCGTTGTAAATTACAACGGTATCGATATAACCTTCGTAGACCCTGGCTTTACTTACTGCCATAATATTTTCGAATGCATTAAGTGAGGCAGCGTAATCTCCCTCTGTAAAACCCTTAACAGCTTTTGCTTCAAATTGTTTTTTCAATAATTCAAGGTTTTCTTTGATTTGCTTATCCAGAGTACGTTTAACTGTATCAAGTTCAAGTGCTCTATTATACGCTGCAAGAGCTTCAGGCAATGGATCCGGATGAATCACTTCGGTTTCTTTCCAGCCTGTAAGTGCATCATTCTCAAAGATTATATTCATTCTTGGATATACATAAATTTGTTTCACTACCCCGCCTTCTTCAACAGTCTGCACTTCTGTCGGTTCTTTCATGAACAGTTTTGCTTCCATGGTACTCATTCCATATCTCAGGAATTCTATGTTTACATTTGATATATCCTGAAATAATTCTCCTCTCAGAAACCATGTCTTGGCCTGAACCGATTTCTTGGGGTCTTTAATTGCAAGATCACTGTTTTGCAGCTTTTTTTGAAGTGCACCATAGTTCAGCGTTGGAGTACTGCTTTCCTGGGCTTTTGCATAGATAAAACAGAAAAGTAATAAAAATGAAATAAACAGATTTTTCATTTGATTGTTTGAATTAGAATTTGTCATCACAAAAATAATTGATTTTGAATATAAGATTCAAATTTCTTGCCAAAAGTTAAATCAACAGGAAAAATTCTATATTTCTCCGCCTCCTTGTGCCTGATCTCCCTGTTCTTCATCTCCCTGGACCTTCGTAACGGCAGCAATTGTATCTCCGTTACGCAAATTGATCAGTCTTACTCCCTGTGTTGCACGTCCCATAATACGCATATCACTTACCGGCATCCTGATTGTTATTCCGGATTTATTAATAATCATCAGATCATCCTCTTCAACAACCTCCTTGATGGCAATAAGGTATCCGGTTTTTTCAGTAATATTAATTGTTTTAACTCCCTTACCGCCCCTGTTCGTTATCCGGTAATCTTCAACTTTGGACCTTTTTCCATATCCTCTTTCAGATACTACCAGGATATTCTGTCCTTCATTTTTCAGGCACACCATCCCGACCACTTCATCTCCGGGCATTTCAGACAATTTAATGCCTCTTACACCGGAAGCGTTACGCCCCATCGGACGAACTGTACGTTCGTGGAACCGGATAGCTTTTCCTGAACGCACTGCCAGAAGGATTTCGTTACTGCCATCCGTCAGACGCGCCTCGATCAGATTATCACCTTCCCTGATATTAACTGCAACTATACCATTTGTCCTCGGCCTTGAATATGCTTCGAGAGAAGTTTTCTTTATTATACCACGTGCAGTGCACAGGACAATATAGTTCTGTTCAATATAGTCTTTGTCAGTAAGGTTCTTTACATTTATAAAAGCTCTCACCGTATCACCCGGATCAATGCTTAGCAGGTTCTGAATGGCTCTGCCCTTTGAAGCCCTTACACCCTCCGGTATTCCATAAACTTTCATCCACAGGCACTTACCTTTTTCTGTAAAGAAAAGAATTGTATTATGCATCGTAGCCGTAAACATATGCTCAATGAAGTCTTCCTCTCTGGCTGTGGATCCCCTGGCTCCTACTCCTCCCCTGCCCTGAGTTCTGTATTCAGTAAGGGGTGTACGCTTAATATAACCCAGATGTGAAATGGTGATTACCATCTCATCGTCTGAATAAAAATCTTCAGGAATAAATTCCTCTGCATCCGGAACCATTTCAGTACGTCTGTCATCACCGTATTTATCCCTTATCTCAATTAACTCATCTTTTATTATCTTCATTCTTAATCCTTCATCAGCAAGAATCTTCTTAAAGTATTCTATCTGGTTCAGCAAATCCTGGTATTCCTCTTTGATTTTATCTCTCTCAAGACCGGTGAGCCGTTGCAGCCTCATATCCAGAATGGCTTTTGCCTGGATTTCCGTGAGCTGAAAATTAGTCATCAATCCGTTCTTTGCATCCTCAACGGTTCGGGATGATCTGATCAACTGGATTACCTCATCCAGATGGTCAAGAGCAATCAGAAGTCCTTCAAGGATATGTGCCTTTTTCTCAGCCTGCTCAAGATCATACTGGGTTCTTCTGACAATTACCTCATGCCGGTGACGCACAAAATAAGTAATCAACTGCTTCAGGTTAAGAGTCCTTGGCCTGCCATTAACCAGTGCTATATTATTTACATTAAAGCTTGACTGTAATTGGGTCAACTTAAGAAGCTGATTCAGAACAATATTTGAATTAACTTCTTTCTTAAGGATAATGACTATCCTCATTCCATTCCTGTCAGATTCATCGTTGATATATGAAATACCTTCGATCTTCTTCTCATTTATCAGGTCGGCAGTTTTCCTGATCATTTCGGCCTTATTAACCATATAAGGTATCTCAGTTACAATTATCTTTTCCCTGCCGGAAGATGTAATCTCAATTTCTGTTTTTGCCCGGACCACAATCCGTCCGCGGCCTGTCCTGTAAGCTTCACGCACTCCCTGGTAACCATAAATGATCCCTCCAGTAGGGAAATCAGGGGACTTAATGATTTCTATAAGTTCGTCAATCTCAATGTTGTTATTATCAATATAAGCCGTGATCGCATTAATACTGTCTGTGAGATTATGCGGTGCCATATTTGTTGCCATTCCCACGGCAATCCCTGAAGTTCCATTCACCAGAAGAATAGGGATCTTAGTTGGAAGGACTGTAGGCTCCTGCAAAGTATCATCGAAATTCAGCTGAAAATCCACTGTGTTTTTATCTATGTCAGCCAGTGTTTCTTCGGCAATTTTTTTCAATCTGGCTTCAGTATACCTCATAGCAGCCGGACTGTCACCATCAATGGAACCAAAATTGCCCTGTCCGTCAACCAGGGGATATCTCAAAGACCAATTCTGGGCCATCCTCACCATTGCCTCATACACTGAGGAATCACCATGGGGATGATATTTTCCCAGTACTTCCCCGACAATTCTTGCCGATTTTTTATAAGCCCTGTTAGATGCCAGTCCCAGGTCAGACATACCATACAAAACCCGCCGGTGGACAGGCTTCAGCCCATCCCTGACATCCGGAAGTGCCCTGGAAACAATAACAGACATTGAATAATCAATGTATGCCGATTTCATCTCCTCCTCGATATTCACCTGAACAATCTTCTCACCTTCATTCATAAAAATTTTGATAATATTATTAACTCACTATAAACTTCGAAAATACAGATTTATTGCCTTTTACAGTCATTTTGCGACCCCTATTTTTCAACACGGTTGTGTTTATAAAACTTATACTTTTTATTGCTATATTTGCAGTCATATGTTTATTTTTCAGATTGTAATAATCAGCAGGTACGAATAGCAATGGATGCAAGGTTTTCACAAAGGATTAAAGATGTTTTATCTTATAGCAAGGAAGAAGCGATCCGGCTGGGGAATGCCCATATTGGAACAGAACATCTTTTCCTTGGTATTCTCAGGGATGGCGAAGGGATTGCTATTGACATCCTGATATTACTTGGAGCAGAACTTTATGATCTCAGAAGATCCATTGAAGAAATGATTCGCCCACACAGATCCGCAAAAATCCAGGATTCTGATAATATCCCATTGCTGAAAAGTGCTGAAAAGGTGCTTAAGATGGTTTATATTGAAGCAAAATCACTTCTGGATGAAACTATCGATACTGGTCACCTTCTGCTGGCTATCTTGAAGGATGAAAATAGCGTTGTTACCCAGGTGCTGAAGGAAAACAATATTGACTACGATACTGTCAGGGAAGAACTTGAAAACAGCAAAAACAAACCAAGGTCTGAATTTCCGGGTGATGAAGATGATGATGATGAACCAAGGTCACAGTTCGAAGGCGGTAAAGGATCCGGCAGTTCGCAATCACCCAAATCTACCTCTGACACTCCCGTCCTTGACAATTTTGGCATAGATCTTACAAAAGCGGCCGAGGAAGGAAGGCTGGATCCAATTGTTGGCAGGGAAAGGGAAATTGAAAGGCTTGCCCAGATATTGAGCCGCAGGAAGAAAAACAATCCGATCCTTATCGGAGAGCCCGGAGTGGGGAAATCCGCCATTGCAGAAGGACTCGCCAATCGCATCATACAGAGAAAAGTATCAAGAGTGCTTTTCGGGAAACGGGTGGTCGCATTGGATCTTGCCAGCATTGTTGCCGGTACCAAGTATCGCGGACAGTTTGAAGAAAGGATGAAAGCGATCCTCAATGAGCTGAGCAAGACAAATACTATAATTCTCTTTATTGATGAGATCCACACAATAGTCGGCGCAGGCGGTGCAACCGGATCACTGGATGCTGCAAATATGCTGAAACCTGCCCTTGCCAGGGGAGATATTCAGTGTATAGGGGCTACAACTCTCGATGAATACAGGCAGCATATTGAAAAAGACGGGGCTCTGGAAAGAAGGTTTCAAAAAGTTATGGTTGAGCCGACCACCGTTGAGGAAACTATAGAGATACTGAATAATATAAAGGAACGGTATGAGGAACATCACAATGTTACTTATACTGCCGACGCCATAAAAGCATGCGTAACACTTACTCAGCGTTACATATCCGACCGTCTTCTTCCAGATAAAGCAATTGATGCACTTGATGAATCAGGTTCACGTGTGCATATTTCCAATATTGTTGTGCCTGAGAGGATATTGAAACTGGAAGAAGAAATCGAAAACACAAAGAAAGAAAAGATCAGGGCGGTTAAAAACCAGAATTTCGAGCGTGCAGCAAGTTTCAGGGATAAGGAAAAGGAACTGTTAGAAACACTTGAACAGGAAAAAGTCAGGTGGGAAAAAGAACTTTCCAAGAACAGGCAAACCGTTGGCGAAGAACAGGTTGCTGAAATTGTTGCAATGATGACCGGAGTCCCGGTTCAGAGAATTGCACAGGCTGAAGGATTGAGACTGCTCAAAATGGATGATGAACTTAAAGAAAAAGTCATTGGCCAGAACGAAGCCATAGCGAAGGTTGTTAAATCCATACAACGAAACCGTGCAGGGCTTAAAGATCCGAATAAACCCATTGGTACATTTATCTTCCTCGGACCAACGGGAGTTGGAAAAACCCAACTGGCAAAAGTACTTGCTGAATATCTGTTTGATTCGATGGATAATCTCGTCAGGATCGATATGAGCGAGTACATGGAGAAGTTTTCGGTTTCAAGGCTGGTAGGCGCACCTCCGGGATATATTGGCTATGAAGAAGGCGGCCAGCTTACTGAAAAAATCAGGAGGAAACCATATTCTGTAGTACTGCTTGATGAGATTGAAAAAGCACACCCGGACGTTTATCACATCCTGCTTCAGGTACTTGATGAAGGACAGCTGACGGACAGCCTTGGCAGAAGAGTCGATTTCCGGAATACTATTGTTATAATGACATCCAACATAGGAACCAGGCAACTCAAGGATTTCGGGCAGGGAGTTGGATTCTCACCGAAAGGCAGGACGGAATCATCCAATGAATATGCAAAAAGCATCATTCAAAAAGCCCTGAAAAATGCATTTTCGCCGGAATTCCTGAACAGGATTGATGATATTGTAATGTTTAATGCCCTTACGCGTCAGGACCTTCATAAGATCATTGATATCGAGCTGGCGGGACTCTATAAAAGGATCAATACACTTGGTTACCAGGTTAAGCTCTCTGATGCTGCCAAGGATTTTATAGTAGAAAAAGGATATGATATTCAATTTGGTGCACGCCCGTTAAAAAGAGCTATTCAGAAATACCTTGAAGATCCGATGGCAGAGGTTATTATTGAAGCATCATTGCGCGAAGGGGATACTATTGCAGTTGGCTTTGATGACACAAAGCAGGAGATCAACATTAAAATCCAGAAAAACAAAAAGTCAACCAAGGCAGAATCAAAGGATTCATGATGATCCTTTTGCTATCTCACCATACAGGTCATAATTTTCAGCATCTTTTATCCTGACATCATAGAATTTACCGGGAAACAGCCTGGCGTCCGGATCATAAACAAGAACTTCATTATCAATTTCAGGGGAATCGTATTCCGTACGCCCCACTGCATATTTCCCTTCTCTTGAATCTATTAAAACATTATAAACTCTTCCAATCTTTTTATTATTGATAGTCAATGAAATATTCATCTGCATCTCCATAATCTCTTTAAGTCTCCTGTTTTTGACATTCTGGGGGACATTATCCTTATAATGTTTTGCTGCAAATGTCCCTTCCTCTTCAGAATAGGCAAAAACACCAAGCCTTTCAAATTGCTGGCTTTCAACAAAATCAAGCAGTTCTGAGAATTCCCTTTCACCCTCCCCCGGGTGTCCGACAAGTAATGTGGTCCTGATAGCGATACCTGGAACATTGGCCCTTATTTTGCTTATCAGATCCAATATCCCGGAGCGATCAGTACCACGGTGCATCTTTGAAAGTACTTTATCAGATATATGCTGAAAAGGCAGATCAATATAATTGCAGATTTGCTTTTTTACTGCCATCAGCTCCAGGATTTTCAGCGGGAAATCAGCAGGGTAAGCATAGTGCAATCTAATCCATTCAATTCCTTTTATTTCTGTTAATTCTTCAAGCAGTTCAGGCAAAGTTTGTTTTGCATAAATATCTGTTCCATAAGCTGTAAGATCCTGAGCAATCAGTATAAGTTCTTTTACTCCCCTGCCTGCAAGGAACCGGGCTTCTGCGGTAAGGTCACTAAGAGGCCTTGATCTCTGTTTTCCCCTGATCAGAGGAATTGCGCAAAAAGAACACAACCTGTCACAACCTTCGGAGATCTTCAGATAAGCATAATGCGAAGGGGTTGTAAGTAACCGTTCGCCAAATAATTCTTCTTTCCAGTTCCCTCCCAGTTCTTTAATTATTCTCTGGAAATCATTTACGCCAAACCAGCCATCCACCTCAGGTATTTCCTGCATGAGTTCTGTCCGGTATCTTTGGGAAAGACATCCAAATACGAAAAGCTCATTGATTTGCCCATCCTTTTTTGCTTTTGCATACTTCAAAATTGTATCAATTGATTCCTGTTTAGCGTCATTGATAAATCCGCAGGTGTTAATAAGGACAGTTTTTGCGTCAAAGTCTTCAGAATCATGTACAATCCGAAATCCTGATTCATCCAGTTGTCGCATCAGGACTTCTGAATCCACAAGGTTTTTGGCACAACCAAGGGTAATAATATTAATCTTGGGATGACCTGTCATAATTAAGATCAATGAAATCAGGAAGTAAAGAGGGAGTCGACAAACTCGGTTCTGTTAAAGACCTGAAGGTCTTCTATTTTTTCGCCGATACCAATATATTTTACCGGGACCTTTAGCTGATCGGATATACCTATAACAACCCCGCCCTTTGCAGTTCCATCGAGTTTGGTCAGAGCAAGTGCATTTACGTCTGTGGCAGCAGTAAACTGCCTGGCCTGCTCGAATGCATTCTGTCCGGTTGATCCGTCAAGGATCAATAATACCTCATGAGGAGCGCCGGGTACAACCTTTGACATGACTTTCCTGATTTTTGACAATTCATTCATCAGGCTTATCTTATTATGCAATCTGCCAGCAGTGTCTATAATTACCACGTCAAAATCTTTTGCAACCGCAGAGGAAAGAGTATCAAATGCAACCGACGCAGGATCGGAACCCATTTTTTGCTTTATAATTTCCACTCCTGCTCTCTGAGACCATATTATCAGCTGGTCAACAGCTGCAGCCCTGAAAGTATCCGCCGCGCCAAGAAGTACTTTTTTGCCGCCAGCTTTAAAATGAAATGCAAGTTTGCCTATTGTTGTGGTCTTCCCGACCCCGTTCACACCAACAACCATTATAACATAAGGCTTTGCAGGCAAGGGATTTGTAAAAACAAACTCCTCCCGGGAATCATTTTCTGTCAGCAAGGCTGCAATTTCTTCTTTCAGGATTATATTAAGTTCCTCCGTCCCAAGATACTTTTCACGCGCCACCCGTTTCTCTACTCGTTCAATAATTTTTAGTGTAGTTTCTACTCCAACGTCTGAAGAGATGAGAACTTCTTCCAGGTTATCAAGGACCTCTTCGTCAACCCTGGATTTACCAATAACAATTCGCGAAAGTTTTTTCAGGACACTTTCTTTCGTTTTCTCAAGTCCTTTGTTAAGGCTGTCTTTTCTTTCCTTATTAAATAAGCCCATGATAATTTCCAGGTTAAACAAAAAAAGCTTTCTCTTTCTGGAAAGCTTTTTCAAAACTAAATGCCGGTTTATAACTATTCGTCTTCTTTCCTGGTTAAAAATTCGTTAATGTGGTCATTATGTACTATCTCTTCTTTAAAATAATAGGCACCTGTTTCCTTCGATTTTACCATTTTGATTACCCGGGAGAAATTTTTGCCCACCCCGGTACGCATCGTTCCAACTGCTTTTTTTGCCATGACTCAGATTATTTAGTTTCCTTATGTATAGTATATTTTTTCAATACGGGATTGTATTTTCTTCTTTCGAGTCTGTCCGGCGTATTTTTTTTGTTTTTCGTTGATATATACCTCGACATTCCAGGCATACCACTTTCTTTATGCTCAGTACATTCCAGAATTATCTGCACACGATTGCCTTTTTTTGCCATTTGTATTTAGTTTTTAATAGGACTTGATATAACCTTTCTCCACTGCTACATCCAGAGCTGATTTCAGGCCTTTCTTATTAATAGTACGCATGCCTGAAGCAGAAACTCTCAGTTTTATCCAGCGATTTTCTTCCGGAAGGAAGAATCTCTTATCAAAAAGATTTGGATAAAAACGTCTTTTGGTCCTTCTTTTAGAGTGAGAAACATTATTCCCGACCATTGCTTTTTTCCCTGTTATCTGACAAACCTGTGACATTTCTCTTTATATTTTAATTACCCCTTCAAAAAAACAGTTCGCAAAATACGCGAATTTTGTTGAATTAATCAAATTTATTTTTAACTATTTTTTATTCAGTACTAACTTCCTCAGCATATTAAGCGCAGTAAGGGAAGCCTTTTGAATATTAGTATCGCGCTGGTTGCCAAAATTGAATTTTTCAGCAATGATCCTGTCTAGGGACGCAACCGCGATCCATACTAATCCTACCGGTTTTTCCCTGGTACCCCCATCCGGTCCTGCAATTCCTGAAGTGGCTACAGAATAATCTGTCCCGAAATGTTTCATTGCACCTGCTGCCATCTCCCTTACTACCTGCTGGCTCACTGAACCGTAGGATTCAATTGTTTCTTTTTTAACACCAAGTATTTCTTCTTTAATTTTATTAGAGTACGCCACAACTGATCCTGTAAAATATCTTGAACTTCCCGGTATTGATGTGATTAAATGGGCTATCATTCCTCCTGTGCAGCTTTCAGCCATTGAAAGTGTTGAACCTTTTTTATAAAGCAATTCTCCAATGATCTTTTCAAGTTTTTCATCTGCAGTCCCTACCACATGATCAGAAATGATTTTTAATAATCTTTCAAGTTCTTTGTTCATCAGGTTTTCCGTTTTCTCCCTGTCTTTCCCGGTCATGGATAATCTTAACCTTACCATCCCTGGTGAAGGCAGGTAGGCCAGTCTGACTTCCCCGGATAATGTATCCTCATATTTCTCCAGAAGACTGGCAAGATGAGATTCCGGGATGCCCTGGGTAACAACTGTTCTGTGGATGATTACAGGCAGATCGCGTCTTTTTCTGAGTTCCGGAAGAATAAAACCTGTCATCATGCCTTTCATTTCATACGGAACCCCTGGCATGGAAATGAAATCCTTGCCATTCTTTCTGAACCACATTCCCGGGGCGGTACCCCACCGGTTAGGTATGACAGTGCAATTATCAGGAACTATTGCCTGTCCAAGGTTCAGTTCGTTCATTTCCACTCCGCGTGAGGTAAGGAATTCTTTAACCATCTCAAGTGCTTCATCATTCCTGACAAGTCTGCCTCCAAAATAACCTGCAAGTACGTTTTTGGTTATATCATCCCTGGTTGGGCCCAGACCTCCTGTTATAAAAATTATATCTGCCCTGGCACCGGCCTGATCAAGTGCCTGCACAATCGCCTGTTCCCGGTCGGATACAGGAGTTATCTGTATCACACTTATCCCGATGCCATTTAAGGATTCGGCTATCCAGGCAGAATTCGTGTCGATCACCTGACCGATCAGAATTTCATCCCCAATTGTGATTATTTCTGCAAACATAGGAAGAGGGTTGCAAGTTACAGGTTGTAAACTACTCTATCACTAAAATATCATTATTTCTGAGGACATTGATCTGGTCCTTTGGTACAGGATTATTCATGACATTCACATATTCGAGCCTGGTCAGGCCAAATAATGGTGAAATATCATCGATATCATTGCCCGAAATATCAAGAATCCTGAGTCTGCGGAGATTATAAAGTACATCAATTAATCCGATCTGGTTTCCCTGGAGATATAATTCCTGGATATTAACAAGATTGACTATTCCGGTTATATCTGAAATTTTATTATCAGAAAGATCCAGGTTTTCAACATACCTGCAATGCTCAATACCATCCAGTGTTTCTATTTCGCATCCTGAAAGGTCTATCTCTTCCATTTCTTCAAGATAATAAAATGGAAGATCTATGTCCTCTGTCCCGTAAAGTTTAATCTTCAAAGCTGAAAAAAAGCTTTTATCATGATCCAATCCATAATAATTCTCATATTCATAATCAGAAAAATCATCATCATCATATATCATTCCTGTTGGATCATTACTTATATCCTTCCTGGATTTTTCTGACCCTGATTCCCATTTGTATTCCGGCTGATAACCTATATCCTCATCATAGAGATCCGGCACAATAATACTATCAAGATCCTGTACTAATAATATATGAGCATAGTCATTGATCTTACCGGGAACGTCTGATTTTATTACCTGTTCGATTTCTTTTAAGTACCGGGCAGAATTATCAGGATGGTAGGTCATGATCAGCTTTGAGAAGCATCGGTTGACTCTCTCGTCGTAGATATCTATATATTCAGAAACGAGTCTGGTAATTTCCTTTATCTTACTGTAATCCCCTGATCTGTAAAGATTAATTATACCTGCTGTGATAGTGTTCAGGTTTTTATCTGAATAAGCTTCACGAAGCTTCATATACAGATCCCTGTAATCTGTTTCTGCAATGCTTACCATTTATCTACATCAGAGCGGGAAACGGGATTCGAACCCGCGACCCTTAGCTTGGGAAGCTAATGCTCTACCCCTGAGCTACTCCCGCAAATTCTTCAATTAAGTTCTAAACTTCAGGTGTGAGCCTCCCATGGGATTTGAACCCACGACCTGCTCATTACGAGTGAGCTGCTCTACCGCTGAGCTAAGGAGGCGTTCCCGGAGTCACTGCAAAAATATTATTTTTTCGCAAATTCCTTTTTAATTCCCCGGGTAGCAATTTAATTATGGCTGTCAGTAAAGATCAGATTTTCCTTAACGCCCTGATTCTCTGTACCAATGTTGGGTGAGAATAATTAAACCAAACATAAACAGGATGCGGGGTAAGGTTGCTGAGATTTTTCCTTGATAGCTGTTTCAAGGCATCAATTAGTGATCCCGGATTAAATTTCTCTCCTGCAAACCGGTCAGCCTGGTATTCATGCTTTCTGGACATGACATTTAAGCCCAGTCCTAAAATTAATGATATTGGACTATACAGAAAACCAAATGTGATAAGGGCAATATGAAAACTCGTTTCCGTTGCGCCAAGTGCCTCAGAAAGCAACGGATTTCCAACAAAAAGAGAAAATATATACAGTATAATTCCTGATTGCAGAATTGATAAGACCGTCCCGGTAAGTGTATGTTTCTTTTTATAATGACCAATTTCATGTGCCAGGACAGCAGTTATCCCATCCGGGTTCATTTCTGCTATCAGTGTATCATAAAGGACTATTCTTTTTTTCGCCCCCAGCCCGCTGAAATAAGCATTTGCTTTGGTTGATCTTTTTGAGCCGTCAATAACGAATATATTCTTCAGTTTAAATCCTGCCTTTTCACTGAATGCCATTATTTTATTGCGCAGTTCCCCTTCCTCCAAAGGTGTTTGTTTGTTGAATAACGGAACAATCAGTGTTGAATAGAACATTGTCATGAATATGGAGAATAGGCTGATAAAAATCCACGCAATAATCCAGAAATAGTCATTTGTTTGCTGGTAAAACCATATCACAGCTGAAAGAATCCCGCCTCCTATAATTCCCCCGAGCAGCCATCCTTTTATTTTATCAAGGATGAAAGTCCGGACGGTTGTTTTGTTAAAACCGAACTTTTCTTCGATGACAAATACATCATAAACTTCAAATGGAGTATTTAATAAATCAGATACGAACATTATGATACCAAAAAAGATAAGAGCCATAAGTATAGGGTGTGTTGTAAAATCGCGTGCAATATTATCAACAAATGCGAAACCCTTGAAAACAAACATTGCTAAAATCAGAAGTATGCTGAACGAGGAAGTAATAATTGAAAACCTGTAATTAACTCTTTTATATTTCTGAGACTTTTGATACTGTTCGGTATCATAAACATCTTTAACCTCATCAGGAAGTTCGTCGTTATAGTGCCGGGAATTCAGGTATTCAAGGAACCTGCCCAGTAACCAGTTAAAAATTACTATACCGATTATTATATAGAATAATGTTTGTGGATTCATTTGAGAGGGATTTGGCGTTGTAATTTAAGTTTATTGAGTTTCCTTGTTTCCAATATGTCTAAATAAGTTTTTGTATATTTTTCCTGTATAAGTTCATACGATTTTGTTGCCCAGTCTATTGCAGGTATTATCAAGTCTTTTTTTTCAGAGTAAAATGCAAGATTGAATGCAGCCTTTGCGGCTATTTTAGGATCAGTCGAACCGGATTCCTGTTTCCATAAACTTGCTGCTTCTTCCCATTTCCCATTATAGGCTAATTCAGCTGCTTTTCTGATATTTTTATTTCCAGAAATAAAATAAAACCTTCTTACCTCAGACCATGATGGACTTACCCTCATTCCGAAGTCATACCCCCTCTGATAAGTATATTCCCGGTACGCATCAACAACCTCTGGTAATTCATTAACAGCTTCTTCAGAGTCTCCATAGACCGTCCATTCCGTTGTATCTGCCTTTATAAATTCATCAATTAATGTTCCGTCTATTCCGTCATAGATACGCCACTGCATTTTTCCTTCAACAATATAAACAAATTTGTATTCTATAAAATAATAGTCAGGATCCATCCAGATGTCATTTGATTGAGACCATACTAAGAGTGAATCTGATATTCTATATCCCTCAAGGGATACAATAGCATCCGTATTAAGGGTATCTGTGATGTATTGTAAATCCTCAACTGATAATGGATCAGTAAACCTGGTAGAATCACTTCTGCGAAGTTGGAAGATATTTGGATCTTCAAGATCGAATAAAGGCGATGAGCTTAGAGCATCAAATAAGCCAAGAAAAAATTTATTATTGATAATAGTATCAAGAATGTACAGATCTTCTGATGGCCTGGATAAAGTATCTTTTGGATCCCGGGCAAGCCAGGGCGTATAACTTCTGTTTACAAAAGCAACGCTCTGGATGTCTTCTGGTATGGTGACCTCAGCAGGAACCAGCACTTCAATGGAGATTTCTCTTACTGTATCGCAGGATAATAGTGACAGGAAAATAATTATAGCAATCCCGCACAAAGCAGTTCTTCTCATTAACCTATTGTGATTCAATTTCCGCATTCTCTTATAATTCAATCCCTTCATTATATATTATTATTCTTCCCGCTCTTAGCCCTCAGCTCTCAGCTCTCAGCTCTCAGCTCTTAGCCCTCAGCTCTCAGCTCTTAGCTCTCAGCTCTTAGCTCTCAGCTCTTAGCCCTCAGCTCTTAGCCCTCAGCTCTTAGCCCTCAGCTCTTAGCTCTCAGCTCT
>JBGPAO010000039.1:0-14893 GCA_041480755.1 Bacteroidia bacterium | reverse complement strand
CATTGATTCATCATCCACATCATAATGCCAGTTGATCTTGTAACTTTTACCTTTCAAGTAACTGTCCTCAAGAACTGTAAGAATATTGGTAAGGAATTTTTTCGAGCCGCTGTTGACATAATCCAGATGGATATTAATATCTGTGTGGGCCGGTGGAGTTTTAACATAATTAATACACGCCTGCAGAATAGGATCATAAAACTCAAAAGCATCCTCAGGAATTGACCGTCCCTTAATCCGTATCTCACCTTTATCAATTTTGACGAAAGGTGTTGTCCTGGTTTCTTCAATTAGCAGTCCCATATTTTTATGTATTAATTGACTGGTTAAAAAGGATGCATTAAAAATAAACTAAATACGTCAAACTTCAAACAAATTAAGGCAGGAATTAAGATTTTTCAGGGGGAGAAATTTCGATCAGGCTCAACGGATGGCAAATAACGTATTTTCGCTTTCAGATTCAAAAAGAGTCGGATAATCCTGAAGTACTGCTGTGATAATCGATTCCCTCATAAATTTTGCCTTATTCCTTATTTTATGCTTCTTGCAGTATTCATCGATGACCCGCTTCTCCCTGTTGTTAAATAAAAGCTCCTGACGGTTCACACGCTTCAGATTAATATCTTTCTGTTTTTTTCTGTTCACCGCTAAATTTTTTAGTTGGAGTGCTGTTCAAAAATAGCCAAAATGATAAAGTTAAGCCATTTAAAGGAATTTAAAGAATTAACAAATTTCTAACAGACAGATTTCAGCAGTATGATGGCAGGAGAGTAAAAGTTTTCCGGTGCAGTGAAGTTATCCCATATTTGATTATAGCTTCACGGTGGGCGCGGGTTGGATATCCTTTATTCTGTCCCCAGTTATACTGTGGATATTCATCGTGAAGTTTATTCATAAAATCGTCACGATAAGTTTTGGCAATTATTGATGCTGCTGCAATCGACTGATATTTGCAATCCCCTTGAATAATAGTTTTAAAAGGCACGTCGTACCATGGAGCAAAGTAGTTTCCATCGACAATAATATGCCGGGGTATTAACTTAAGATTGTCCAGTGCACGGTGCATTGCAAGAATGGAAGCATTCAATATATTAAGTTCGTCAATTTCGTTATTGCAGGCCATTGCCACACTGGCAGAAATTGCATTTGCTTCAATAATTTCCCGAAGATAGTACCTCTGTTTTGCAGTAAGCTGTTTTGAATCATTTATCAGCGGATGACCGAATCCCGGCGGCAGGATCACTGCTGCGGCAAATACAGGTCCTGCAAGGCATCCCCTCCCTGCCTCATCACAACCCGCCTCAACGACTCCTTTCAGATACTGCCTCTTCAACATTTTCGCATCTTTATTTCAAATTCTTAAAATCCTTTAACTAAATCTTATTGCATCCCTCCATCCCTCTATCCCTCTTTCGCCCCCTCGCCCCCTCACTCTTTCCCTCTTTCGCCCCCTCGCCCCCTCGCTCCCTCTCTCTTTCTCTCCATCCCTATTGAATATTATCGATCAACTTCTCTATACAACCCCAAACTCCCTGCGCAGTATTATCCCAGTTGAAGTTCTCCCGCCGAATCCTTCCTTTTTCAACCAGATCTTTTCGCAGGTTTTCATCTCTGGCTAGTGTCAACATCTGTCCGGCCATTGATCTGATATCAAATGGATCCGCATAAATGGCCGCATTTTGTGCAACTTCAGGCAGGGAAGTGGTATTTGAAGCAAGAACCGGGATATCACAATACATAGCTTCAATAACAGGTATGCCAAATCCTTCAAAAAGGGGAAGGAAGGTCAGAGCAGCGGCACCTCCCATTACCTGGCACAGAGATCCGGGATCAAGCCTGCCGGTAAAAACAACCTCATCTGCATGCTTCATCTGACTTAAGACCTTTTCGATCTCTGCAGTCATGAACATTTTTTCACCCACAATAACCATCCTGAAGACTTTTTGGAAATCCTCCCTGAATAAGTCATATGCCTGGAGCAAGCGGGGTACGTTTTTCCGGGGATGCATATTCCCGACAAAAACAAAATAGGGATCTCCACCGGTATATTTGTCCCTCACCCTGCCGACCTCTTCAGCAGAGAGAGACCTGAAGGCCGGGTTGGCACCGTTGTAAACCACATTGACTTTATCAGCAGGAATTGAGTAACTCTTGCATATATCCTGCCTGGAATATTCAGAGACTGTCACAATTATATCAGCCTTCCTTGCATAAAGAGGAAAAAAACGGTTATAGAACATTCTGGTAAAAACCGGCAAATCTTCGGGACGATGATGAAAATTAATATCATGAATGACTGCAAGTGATGGCACCATGGTTTTAAGTGAAAGGAAACCATCAGGACTGATGAATAAATCTGCGTCATACTTTTGCAGGACCGAAGGGACCGAATATTCAAACCATGCATACCATAGGACAGGATGACGCGCAGGGGGGCCTGTTATCACAGGTTTGATATTTTCAGAAAAAATAAATTCAGGTGAATAAGGTCTGTCGAAAAGAAAAATGAACTCATGCTCAGGATGACCTCTGGTTATTCTTTTAAAGGTTTCAAAAGTGAACCAGCCGATTCCATCAAGCTTCCCTTCAAGTAATAACCTTGTGTTTACCGCGATCCTCATAATAATTATGAACTTATTGCAATTAAACAACATAGCCAAGAAAATAATCATTAATTTGGACACAATTTATTAACAGGGTGAAAAGGAAATTCATCACAAATCTGATTCTGGTCATTTTTCTAAACCTGTTGGTGAAGCCATTCTGGATTTTTGGTATTGACAGAACTGTTCAGAATGTAGTGGGAGCAGACCAATATGGTTTTTATTTTTCTCTTCTGAGTTTTTCCCTGTTGTTAAATATTCTGCTTGATATCGGGATCACCAATTTCAACAACAGGTCAATTTCACAGGAACCTCATCTGTTAAGGGAATATTTTTCCCGGATAATTGTACTGAAATTCCTGCTGGCTGTATTCTATACGATTGTGTGCCTGGCATTCGGACTGGTCATCGGGTATACCTCTGTGCAGTTCAGGATGTTGATTTTCCTTATCATTAACCAGTTTCTTGCTTCATTCCTTTTATATCTCAGGTCGAATATCAGCGGACTGCAGTTCTTCCGGACCGACAGCCTGATATCGGTTTTAGACAGGACAATTGTTATAATAATATGCGGAGTGCTGTTGTGGGGGAATATAACTGACACTCAGTTCCGTATCGAATGGTTCGTTTATGCACAAACAGCAGCATACCTTATTACGGTAGTTGTGGCATTCCTGATTGTACTGTCAAAAACAGAATTTCTTCGTCCAAAGCCCGATCTTAAATATTTCACTTCCATCCTGAAAAAAAGTTATCCGTTTGCACTGCTTATACTGTTGATGTCTTTCTATAACAGGATTGATTCAGTAATGCTGGAAAGAATTCTGACCAATGGAAAAACTGAGGCCGGGATATATGCCCAGTCTTTCAGAATCCTTGATGCTGCGAGTATGTTTGCATTCCTTTTTGCGGGTTTGCTTCTGCCAATTTTTTCAAGGATGATCAAACAGGCTGATCCACTGAACGATATTGTGTCATTATCCTTCAAACTGATAATAATACCTGCAATAATCCTCGCCTGTATCACCGTGTTCTATTCACAATATATTATTGAATGGATGTATAATGAGCATGTCTATTATTCGTCAAGGATATTCCCGTTGCTGATGTTCGGGTTCATTTCAATTTCAGTGACGTATATTTTTGGGACATTGCTTACGGCCAACGGGAATCTGAAGGAGCTGAACATTCTTGCAGGAAGCGCATTATTGATGAATATTATTCTGAACCTTATACTTATTCCACGTTATCAGGCCTACGGGGCAGCTGTATCAAGTCTGATTACGCAATCTTTTATGGCCATCACCCAGGTAATTGTCGCGATGAGAAAATTTGAATTTCATCCAGACTGGGTACTAATCATCAGGCTTGGCTCTTTCACAGGAGCTATATTTATTTTCGGCTGGTTCTCCAGGACATATATCCCTAACTGGTTCGCAGGTGCCTTAATTTTAGCCGGGATATCTACCCTTTGCGTATTTGTAATCAGGCTTTTAAATCTTAAAGATTTATACAGGATTGTAAGATTTGGAGATGAGAAGTGAGCTCCCGACTGACATTCGGGAAGTACAGTCAACTCCCCACTGTCAATCGGGAAGTACAGTCAACTCCCGACTGACAGTCGGGAGCTCCTGAACTATTTAGTTTTCCCAGCCAGTTGCCCGCATGCAGCGTCAATATCAGCACCCCGGCTTTTTCTCAGATTGACTACAAGATTTCTGGATTCAAGGAATTCCTTAAAGCTTCTGGTTCTTTCAGGATCACTGCGCTTAAATGGACTTCCCGTGACTTCATTGTATTCAATAAGATTTATTTTACAGGGAGAGATTTTACAGAATTCTGCGAACTGGCGCGCATCCTTATGGGTATCGTTAAAATCTTTCAAAAGGAGGTATTCATAGCTTATTCTCGTACCTGTTTTCTGGTGAAAATATTTTATGGCGCCGGAAAGTTCATCAAGCGGATTGGATTTGTTAAGGGGCATAATCTGATCCCTTTTAAAATTATCAGCTGTATGAAGGGAAACAGCAAGGTTGCATTTTATCCCGTCATCAGCCAGTTTTCGGATTATTTTTACTATACCGGCAGTTGATATTGTTATCCTCGAAGGTGAATATCCCAGCCCGTCATCTGAAGAGATCCTTTCAATTGCTTTCAGAACATTGTCATAATTAAGCAATGGTTCGCCCATTCCCATCAGGACAATATTACTGAGCTTATTATCATTTATTTCCTTTGCAGTTTTTTCGATTGCTGCAACCTGGTCGAACATTTCACCGGCGGTCAGATCTCTCCTGAATTTTATTTTGCCGGTTGCACAGAATAAACATTTCAGGGCACATCCTGCCTGGGAAGAAATGCATGCGGTAGCACGGACACCTGATGGGATAAGCACACCCTCGATTATAAGATTATCGCTGGTTTTAAATCCGTATTTCCGGGTGCCATCAGAGCTGACCTGGGTGGTTATTAATTGCAGAGCCCGAAAATAAAAATTCTGTGCTAGCTGATCCTGCAAAGAATGTGATAGATTGGTCATCTGGTCAAAGCCAGTCACATGCTTTTTCCATAACCAGTCATAAACCTGCTTCGCTCGAAAGCTCTTTTCATTAATCCCCTTAAAAAAATCCTCCAGCTCCGCCAGTTTCAACTCCCGTATATCACGCATTATCTTTTCATTATTCAGTTTTCAAAGGTAATAACTTGTTCAGTTTTCAGTGTTTCATTTCTCGGATTTGTTTCTGTTTCGGTTTAAAGTTTAAGTTTAAAAGTTTAAGGTTTAGTGTTTTGAGTTTTTTTAGGTTTCAATTTTAGGATTTTCATGGTTTATTTCGTGTTTCGTTTATCGGCATTTCGATTTTTGATTTCAGATAAGGCAAGTTTCGCATTTTATACTCAAGTTTTTGTTTTTTTTGGTTGTCTTTTTGAAAACAGTCAAGATTAAGCTAAGTTTGCATCTTCCTTTAATTCAAATAATCATGAAAAAAATAGTTATATTTACTGTAAGCATTTTATTTCTATTTAGCTCTTCAGTATGGGCTGATGAAGGAATGTGGCTTTTACCGCTTTTGGAAAAGCTGAATATTGGCACCATGACTGAAATGGGTCTGCAACTTACTGCAGATGATATTTACAGTCTTAACCATTCAAGCCTTAAAGATGCTGTGGTTATATTCGGCGGCGGATGTACCGGAGAAATTGTTTCGGACAAAGGACTTTTGCTGACCAATCATCATTGCGGGTATGGCAGCATCCAGGCACACAGTTCACCTGAACAAAATTACCTTGAAGATGGCTTTTGGGCAAAAACACTGACAGAGGAGCTGCCAAATCCAAACCTGTCCGCCACATTTCTGGTACGAATTGAAGATGTTACTGCCGAAGTTACAGGAGCCCTTGGAGATCTCAGGGATCAGGAGAGAGTTGCAAAATTCAACGAAATAAGTCAGACGATAACCTCCAGGGCTACAAAGGGAACCATATATACTGCTTCTATCCGTCCGTTTTACGGGGGGAACCAATTCTATATGGTGGTGTATGAGATCTACAGCGACGTCAGATTTGTGGGTGCACCCCCTTCATCAATTGGGAAGTTTGGCTATGATACCGATAACTGGATGTGGCCAAGGCATACCGGAGATTTCAGTGTATTCAGGGTTTATATGTCACCTGACGGACAGCCTGCCGCTTATTCTCCCGATAATGTCCCTCTGAAACCAAAATATTTTTTCCCGATCTCGATCAGGGGATATAAAGAGGAAGATTTTGCCATGGTCATGGGTTATCCCGGAAGTACTGAGCGTTATATGACTTCATATGAAATTGATGAGCTTATGAAGATCCAGAATCCTAACAGGATCAAGATCAGGGGTGCACGCCAGGAAATCATGTGGAAGGATATGCTGGCTGATGAGAATATTATGATAAAATACGCATCAAAATATTCAGGTTCGAGTAATTACTGGAAGTATTCAATAGGAGAAAATCAGGGTTTGGAAAGATTGAATGTGATAGCTAAAAAACAGGCAGAGGAAAAAGCCTTCATGGATTGGGTAAATGCTGATCCATCCAGAAAAGATAAATACGGAAATGCCCTGGATCTGATAAAGAATGCCGTTGCTTCAAGGGCAAAACAAACAAATGCCGGCCAATATCTTCAGGAATGCCTGCTTCGCGGTTGTGAAATCATTTCAATGGCAAACCAGGGGCGATCCCTTTATGAAGCTCTTACCGCTGAGGATCAGGAGAAGATCAAGGAATCTGTGGACAGGTTACGCGGGTCATCAAAAAATTTTTTCAAAGATTATAATGCCCCAACAGATATATATGTTGTAAAAGCAATGCTGAAAATGTTTATGGAAGATATCCCACCGGAATTTCAGCCTGAATATCTGAAAAAGATAAAAGAAAAATACAAAGCTGATTATGATAAATTCGCTGATCAGATGTTTGCTAAATCAATATTTGCAGATGAAACAAAACTCAATGCTTTCCTGGATAATCCCTCAAAGAAGGTCCTGGACAAGGATCCTGCTTTCCAGGCGGCTCTTTCCATAAATCAGAAGTTCAGCGAATTACAGCAGCAACTTGCACCTATGGCAACCAGTGTTGCTGAGGGCAGTAAAAAGTATATTGCAGGTCTGATGGAAATGTATCCGGATAAAATATTCTACCCTGACGCTAATTTCACAATGAGACTGACCTATGGTAATGTAAGTGATTACTATCCAAGAGATGCAGTTGAGTACAATTATGAAACCACCCTCAGGGGAGTTATGGAAAAGGAAAATCCGAATAATTATGAGTTTATTGTTCCCCCCAGATTAAAGGAGCTCTATAGTAAAAAAGACTATGGGAGATATGGTGAAAACGGTGAGATGGTTGTATGTTTCACAACTGATAATGATATCACCGGTGGGAATTCAGGCAGCCCGGTTCTGAATGGCAGGGGTGAACTGCTAGGGCTTGCTTTCGATGGCAACTGGGAAGCCATGAGCGGGGATATAATATTTGAACCTGAATTGCAGAGATGCATTAATGTCGATATCCGCTATGTGCTGTTTATAATTGATAAGTATGCCGGCGCAACAAACCTTATACAGGAAATGAAAATTGTTGAATAATCTTCGATGACATGAAAAAACTCTGGCTGTTTGTAGTATTATCCGTTTTTTTTAATTTCTTCAGAGCCTATGCTGATGAAGGAATGTGGCTGTTGTCCCTGATCAATGAGTTGAATATTAGCACGATGCAGGAAATGGGACTGCAACTGACAGCGGACCAGATTTATAATGTCAACGGATCATCTCTCAAAGATGCTGTTGGCGCTCTTGATTATGGTTCATGTACAGCCGAATTAATTTCCCCGGAAGGACTTATTCTCACCAATCATCATTGCGGCTTTGATGAGATTCAATTTCACAGTTCAGTTGAACACGATTACCTGACGAACGGTTTTTGGGCTATGACCCGGGAGGAAGAACTATCAAATCCCGGTAAAACAATTTCGTTCCTTATCAGGATGGAAGATGTTTCAGAAAAAATAAACAGCCAATTGAACGACACAATGACTGAAGAAGAGCGGAATGACACAATTAATAAGATATCTGAAAAGATCCGTTCGGAAGCTATTGAAGGTACACACTACGAAGCACGCGTGGAACAATTTTTCGGTGGATCCCGTTTTTTCCTGGTTGTCTTTGAAACTTTCAGGGATGTAAGGCTTGTAGGTGCTCCTCCTGAATCAATAGGGAAATTCGGTCATGATACAGACAACTGGATGTGGCCAAGGCATACCGGTGACTTTTCTATTTTCAGAGTATACACGGGTCCTGATGGCAAGCCGGCTGATTACTCTCCGGAAAATATACCATTGAAATCAAAATACTTTCTGCCGGTTTCATTAAAAGGTGTTAATGAGGGCGATTTCACCATGGTTATTGGATTCCCGGGCAGTACCAACCGGTATATGACTTCCTGGGAAATTGAGCAGATAAGAAAAATTGATAATCCAAACCGGATCAAGATCAGGGGTGCAAGACAGGAAATAATGATGAAAGACATGCTGTCGGGTAACGATATAAGGATAAAGTATGCTTCCAAATATTCCAATTCAAGTAATTACTGGAAATATTCAATCGGACAGAATGAAGGAATAGAAAAACTGGATCTTGTCAACCGTAAAATCCAGACAGAAAACCAGTTCCGGGAATGGGTGTCAGAAAGCCCCGAACGAATTGCAAGGTATGGAGAATGTCTTGATCTGATTAAAAATGCAGTTTCCAGCCGCCAGGATTTGCATTACGCCAGGCAGTATCTTCTTGAGTCACTGATGGGAAGTGTGGAGTTTATAAACTTCACTGCATCATTCATCCAGTTATTTATAACCCTGCTTGACAAATCTGAGGATTCTGAAGCAATACAGGAGGTGATTTCGGGAATGAAAAAGGATATTGACAATTATTTCAAAGATTATAATGAAGGAACAGACAAAAAAATCACCATAGCCATGTTAAGGCTATATACTGAAAATGTCAAACCTGAATTTCGTCCGGATTTTTTTGGAACAATCATTAAAAAATACAAGAACGATTATCAGAAGTATGTAGATGCAATTTTCGAAAAATCAATATTTGTTGACCCGAATAAACTAAATGAGTTTCTGGCATCACCGGATGCAAAAACACTGCAAAAAGATCCGGCATTCAGGATTGCATTGTCTGTGTACAGAAAATATTTTGAAATTGATGACCAGTACCGGATATTCGATGCCAACCTTAACAAAGGCCACAGACTTTATATCGCCGGTCTTAAGGAAATGCAAAATGACAAAATATTTTATCCTGACGCTAATTCAACAATGCGTCTGACCTATGGAAGAGTTGGTGATTACCAAGCTAAAGATGCTGTTCATTATGATTATTATACCACCCTTAAAGGAGTGATGGAAAAAGAAGATCCGGATAATCCGGAATTTGTCGTTGATAAACACCTTAAAGAGCTTTACAATGCAAAAGACTATGGCCGGTACGGGATGGGCGATATAATGCCGGTCTGTCTGACCACTAATAATGATATTACAGGCGGGAACTCAGGCAGTCCGGTTATCAATGCTGAAGGACATTTAATAGGTATTGCTTTTGACGGAAACTGGGAAGCAATGAGCAGTGATCTGGCATTTGAACCTGAACTTCAGAAATGCATATGTGTTGATATCCGCTATGTCCTATTCATTATTGATAAGTTTGCGGGTGCTACCAATCTTATCAATGAGATGACAATAGTAGAGTGAGAATCGGCGCCTGCATTTAAATGGAGTTACAATGCAGCCCTAATTACGAATGAAGTAATCGATAATGGCAGAAAAATCAAGGAAGATAGAGATATACACCGATGGTGCTGCCAGGGGGAATCCCGGGCCGGGTGGTTACGGGATAGTTTTAAAGTATGGTAATCACAGGAAAGAAATATCCGGAGGATATAAATATACGACAAATAACAGGATGGAATTGCTGGCTGTTATCGTTGCCCTGGAACAATTGAAATACAAAAGAAGCGAGGTGGTCCTTTTCAGCGATTCCAGTTATGTTTGCCACGCAATCAATAAAGGCTGGATTAATGTCTGGGAGAAAAAAGGATTTCGCAAAACTAAGAATCCTGATCTCTGGAAAAGGTTTCTGAAGCTGTTCAGAGATCATAATGTCCAATTAGTATGGATAAAGGGCCATTCTGAAAATCCGGATAATGAGATTTGTGACCAGCTGGCAGTAACAGCTTCAAAAGAAAATGACCTGGCTGAAGACGAAGGATATCTTAGTAATGAAGATAAACTGTTCTGATCCCCATTTTATAAAAAGCCTTGATTTTGCAGGCTGAATTGTTTTCAACCCCACGCTTTACCCTAAACCACCTATCAGAGTTGTCCCTTTCCGTACATTTTCTGTGCATAATCGTACACTCCTTACCAATTCATGTAACAACACTTTTTGTTCTATCGTCCAGATTATAAGAGCGTTGTACAGAATGGCATAATATATGGATTTCGAAAAGAAGAGGGAAAGGTATGTTATTTAATTATCTCAAAATTGCAATTCGTAATATCACCAAGTACAGGGTCTTCAGCGTGGTAAATGTGCTTGGACTTGCCTTTGGAATAGCAATCAGCATTATTATTTACATTTTTGTCCGTCAGGAGCTGAGTTGGGATAGATATAACAAAAATCATAACCGGATTTACAGGGTGAATTCAAGGATAGAAGCTTTTGACGCCAGCTTCAAATCAGCATTAACTCCCTTGTTCATTGGCGAGAAAATGAAGAAAGAAATCCCTGAGGTGGAGGAGTACACAATTGTACTGATGGGAAGTCATAAGAAAGTCAGCTATAATGACAGGCAATTTTCTGCCAGGAGTTTTTATTATACTGACCAGTCATTTTTTAAGATTTTTACTGTACCAATAATAAAAGGTGATCCGGAAAAATTACTTGATGAGGAAAACACAATTGTAATAACCGAAGAAACCGCAGAAAGGTATTTTGAAGACGAGGATCCGATAGGCAAACTGCTGTATCTTGATAATGGATGGAAATTCAGGGTTACAGGAGTGTGTGAGAATGTTCCGGTCAACTCGCATCTGCATTTTGATTTTCTTGCGAGCATCATTGGATTAAAGTTAGCTGAGGGGGCTGAATCATGGAATATGAATGTAACATGCACGTATGTAATGCTGAAGGAAGGTACAAAACCTGCCCAGTTGCGGGATGATCTCGATAGAATAGCCAGGGAAAATGTTTATCCGGAATTAAGCCGTATATATTCCGAAGATATCCCTTCTCTTAAAGATGAAATATTTGAATTTTATCTCCAGCCTCTTCAGGATATACATTTTACAACTGATGTTTCGGATCAGTTTGAAGCCGGAAGGCAAAAGATCTACCTGTATATTTTTTCAGTCCTGGCAGGGATTATTCTGCTTATCGCGTGTGTAAATTATATGAATCTTTCCACGGCAAGGCTTTCAACCCGTGCAAGGGAGGTTGCATTAAGAAAGGTTGTAGGAGCCAGCAAGCGTCAGATCATTACACAGTTTCTGTCAGAGTCCGTTTTCTTCAGCATCCTCGCAACTTTTATTGCACTTGTAATAGTTGAACTTATTGCCCGCCCGTTCCTGAGAATATCAGGGATCAGCATTGACCCCGGCAGTTACTATCAATGGTACCTTATCCCTATACTTATAACCGGAACCCTTATTGTAGGTATTCTTTCAGGCAGTTATCCATCATTATTCCTGTCCCGGTTCAGTGTTATCAGAATTATGAAGGGAGGGAATTACAGGGGCAACAGAAGGGCACGTTTACGTGGATTACTTGTCTTAACGCAGTTCACATTATCAATAGTAATAGTCATTTCAAGCCTTGTCATATATAACCAGGTGAAGTATCTGCAGAAGAAAAATCTGGGTTTTAATAAAAGGAATATTGTGGTCATTCAAAGAGCATATGCATTGGGAAAACAGGAAAAAATATTCAGAGAGTATTTAAAGAAAAATCCAAATATTCTTAGCACTTCTCTTACACTGGCCCTGCCGGGTGAAATAACCGAAAAGATACCGGTTTATTATATGCAGGGAGAAACAAGGGAAATAGCATATCTCACTGAGACGGGTGCTGATGATGAATTTGTTAAAACTATGCAAATGCATCTTATTCAGGGAAACAATTTTGATACATCGAAGCAATCTGAAAAAATATGGCAGATCCTTATAAATGAATCCGCATCCAGGGAATTAGGCCTGGAAAAACCTGTGGGGACGAAGCTTTATTATAAAAACAATTACTCGAAGGATTTGGAATTCCTGATTACCGGCGTAATTAAAGACTATCATTTTGAATCACTCTATAAAGAGATCAGGCCTATGTTTATTACCAGGCTTGAACCCGGACAGCATATTCAGAACCTGGCTGTACGGCTTAACGGGGAGGATATTCCGGGTTCAATAGATTATATCCAGAAAGTCTGGAGGAAGTTGACCGAAAATGAACCTTTTGATTATTATTTCCTGGATAAGGACCTTGACATGCAGTATAAAGAAGAGGAACGCACTGCCGGCATTTTTGGGATATTCTCTTTCCTTGCAATTTTCATTGCTTCACTTGGTCTTTTCGGACTTGCTGCCCACACGGCCGAACTCAGAACAAGGGAAATCGGTATCCGGAAAGCAATGGGAGCGTCTGTAAGGAGAATTGCCTTTATGCTTCTGACCAACTTTACCCGCTGGGTTTTATGGTCTGTACTTGTGGCATTCCCATTAGCATATTTCGCAATGAAATTGTGGCTGGGCCGATTCGCTTATCATATAAATATTGAAATATGGTTCTTTATCCTGGCTGCATTTATCGCAATCATAATAGCAATATTAACTGTAAGCTTTCAGTCATTCAAATCTGCAAAAGCCAATCCGGTCGGAGCTCTTCAATATGAATGAAATAAACTTATTACAATATAGTAACATAATAAATCCTAAATGCGTCTAAGTTTAAAGTGACTTAAGTTGCATTATCAATGTTTAGAAATTTCTTCAGGATAACACTACGCAACATCATCCGGCAAAAGGTGTACTCCATTATCAATATTGCCGGACTTGCTATTGGAATCGCATGCAGTATAATTATCACAGCTTTTATCCTGCACGAATTAAGCTATGATAAATTTCATGAATCTGGCGACAGCCCGTTCTGCGGGCCGATCCCGGGAGGTTGGCATGCGAAAGGTTGCGGGTTCTGATAAAGGCTTGCTCATCCGGCAATTCCTGCTTGAATCGTTTGTACTTACATTTATAGCATTAATCTTTGGTATCCTGATAGTAGAGGTACTCCTGCCTTATTTTAATAATCTTGTCAACCTGGAACTTAACATTGATTACCTTGGCAAGTGGTATATAATTCCCGGGCTTATCCTGCTCGGGATTATTGTTGGACTGCTGGCAGGAAGCTATCCTGCATTTTTCCTGGCCTCATTTAAACCGGTTGCTGTTCTTACAGGGAAATTGCAGACAGGAACCAGAAGCAGCTGGCTGAGAAGTATCCTGGTTATTTTACAATTTGGGATTTCTGTATTTATAATTGTTGGAACAATTGTTATTTTTCAGCAATTAAGCTATATGCTGAACAAAGATCTGGGATTTGATAAAGACCAGATAATGGTAGTTCAGCGGTTCGGCGAAATAGGCAGGGATCATGTCGAATCTTTTAAGCAGGAAATTGCAAGGGTCCCGGGTGTTATAGCATCAACTTCCTCTACCTCCATTCCGGGATATCCTAATAATTATAATGCGCATGGTATAGAGGGAAGACCTCTTGACCAGGTTTATCTTTTGCAGGTTAACTGGTGTGATTTTGACTTTCTGAAAACATACGGGATAAAGCTTAATTCAGGAAGATTTCTTACGGCTGAAATCCCATCAGACAGTTCAGCTGCAATAATTAACCTTCAGGCTGTAAAAGATTTCAATATTGAGGATCCCCTGAATACCAGGATTATCCGTCCCGGTGCCACACCCAAAGAAATGCAATTCATGCAGGTTGTGGGTGTAGCTGAAAATTTTCATTTTGAATCGCTGCACAGCAAAATTAATCCTTATATTTTTGTAATAAGACCCGCGAACTGGGGATGGATACCGTATCTGTCAATCCGGTTTGAGCCAGCAAATATTAATAAGGTTATCAGCGAAGTGGAGAAAATCTGGAAAGAGTATTCGCATGACCAGCCGTTTGAATATTTTTTCATGGATGAGGATTTTGCCGACCGGTATGCACAGGAAAAGCGAACACGCACAATTTTTGTAATTTTCTCAATACTTGCTGTATTTATTGCTTCACTTGGTCTGTTTGGGCTGGTGGCATTTACTGCCGAACAGAGAACCCGTGAAATAGGTATAAGGAAAGTCATGGGGGCAACCGTGCCCAGGATCATCTGGCTTATAAGCAGGGAAACTCTTATTCTGCTTGGGATAGCTACGGTAATTGCCTGGCCTTTAGGCTGGTATTTTTGCCGTAACTGGCTCAACGGCTTCGCTTTCCGTATCGACCTTACAATAATTCCCTTTGTGCTTTCATTAGTGATCGCACTTATTATTGCTATGGTAACTGTAAGCACACAGGCTATAGGCGCTTCAATGAAAAACCCGGCCGACGCACTAAGGTATGAGTAATTGATTACAGATGGCTCTTAGTCCTTTGCTTTTAACACTTATCACTCATCACTCATAAATCATCACTATTTTAGAATTAGTT
>JBGPAO010000038.1:0-15098 GCA_041480755.1 Bacteroidia bacterium | reverse complement strand
CCATGCTATTTAACAAAAGCCCCTGATTCTTTTTGATTCTCCATTATAATTTTTACTTTTGCACTTCAAATTTTGGGAGTTGTGAAAGATTTGAGGAAATATGTCATCCCATTTGCAGGACTTAAGGAGGGAAGACATGAATTTGAATTTGATGTTGATGATTCGTTCTTTGACCAGTTTGACTCATCAGAAATCAAAAAAGGGAAACTGGGTGTAAATGTTGTGCTGCTGAAAAACCAGCAGGTTCTTGAATTGAGTTTTGATATTAACGGGCTGGTTAAAACTGTTTGTGACCGGTGCCTTGATGAATTTGATTTTCCATTGAGCTACCAGGGGAAATTGTTTTTTAAATTCGGTGAAAAATCTTATGAGCTGACTGACGAGATCATAATTCTTTCTCCGTCTGAACATGAGATAAATATTTCACAGTTCATTTACGAATTTATTCACCTTGCCCTGCCGTACCGGAGAATTCATCCCAACATCGATGAAGCCAGCAGTTGCAATGCAGTGATGATTCAAAAACTCGAGACATTCAGAACTGATGATATTAAAAAAGCGAATTATAATCCGTCATGGGACAAATTGAAAGATATTACTGATAAAAACTAATTAATATGCCAAATCCGAAACATAAAACTTCGAAGCAAAGAAGGGACAAAAGAAGGACTCATTATAAAGCTGAGGCGCCTACTCTTGCAACCTGTCCGACTACCGGAACGGTTCACCGTTACCACAGGGCTTATTATGTAGATGGCAACCTGTATTATAAAGGTAAGCTTGCGATTGAAGAAAAGGTAAAAAAATAATAACCATCTTAAACTAATGACAGAAATCAGAGCAGCCATTACAGGTATTGATGTTTTTTTACCAGAGTACATACTTACAAATGATGAGCTGAGCCGGATGGTTGATACCACTGATGAATGGATAATGCAGCGTATTGGTATCAAGGAAAGAAGAATCCTTAAAGAAGCAGGTAAAGCAACTTCCGATATGGGAGCCTGGGCAGTGGAAAAGCTTTTACGAAAGACAAATACGAATCCTGAAGATATAGAACTTCTTATTACTGCAACTATTTCTCCTGATATGATGTTCCCGAGCGCATCTAACCTGATTGCATACAAAGCCGGATTAAAGAATGCATGGACGTTTGACCTGCTTGCTGCCTGTTCGGGCCTTATTTTTGCATTGCAAACCGGTGCAACATTTATTGAAACAGGGAGATATAAGAAGGTGATCGTTGTCGGGGCTGATAAAATGTCGTCAATTACCGATTATACCGACCGTACAACCTGCCCTCTTTTTGGCGATGCAGGGACTGCAATTCTTCTTGAAGCAACAACTGAAGATTTAGGTATCATTGATCATATATTTCATACTGACGGTTCAGGGGGAAAATATCTTTATCTTAAAGCAGGAGGTTCATTACGGCCTGCATCCCATGAAACAGTTGAAAACAAAGAACATTTTCTTTACCAGGAAGGTCAGGCGGTCTTTAAATTTGCCGTTTCAAAGATGGCTGATGTATCTGTTGAAATGATGAAAAAGCACAACATTGGACCTGAAGATCTTGCATTCCTGGTTCCGCATCAGGCAAACATGAGAATTATTGAAGCAGTGGCACGCCGGATGGGCATAACCAAAGAAAAAGTAATGGTGAACATTGAAAAATACGGGAATACCACTGCTGCCACAATACCCCTTTGCCTCTGGGAATGGGAAAATCAATTGCATAAAGGTGATAACCTTATACTTACTGCATTCGGAGGCGGTTTTACCTGGGGAGCAGTCTATCTTAAATGGGCTTATAATACTAAAAGTTGATCAGACTGATCCTTAAGACTGTTTTTAAACAACAGCTTCTTTGTACTAAAAACAGTAATTCATTGAATAAATTTGATAATTTTGACGGCGGGGAAGTTTATTATTTAATGTTTCGAACCAATTAAAAATTAATGTACCATGGCTAAAAACAATCATGAAACCGAAATAAATGGAATTAATATTATTGGTGTAGGAACAGACATCACCGGTGATATTGTGTCAAACGGTGATATAAGAGTTGACGGCGGATTAAACGGCAAACTCAGTACCAAGGGAAAAGTAGTTGTGGGAGTGACCGGAAAAGTTAAAGGTGAAATAAATTGCAAAAATTCCGATGTTGAGGGCTATATAGAAGGGAAAATAACGGTTGTTCAGTTATTATCGCTCAAAGCCACTGCGCAGATAAATGGTGATATCGTGGCATCCAGACTGGCCATTGAACCCGGCTGCAAATTTACCGGCACATGTGATATGAAAGGGGATGTTCCGTCATATGAAGACAAACAAAAAATCGGAAAACAGGAAAAGCAACCTGTCAAGCCTGAATAGCTATGTAAAATATTCCAGCCTGGCTTTTCAAATGATAGCTATTATCCTGGTGGGTGTCATTGGCGGGTATCAGCTTGATAAAGTCGTTCCCATGGAATTTCCTCTGTTTACAGTTCTTTTTACAGTCCTTTCCGTAATTTTTTCTATATATTATGCAATAAAGGATCTTATCAAATGAATGAAAAGCATTTGAGAAATTTCAGCCTTTATTTGTTTTTAACCACAGTTATAATAACAGCTGCCGGATGGATCCTGTTCAAAACCTATCTGCCGGACAGATATTTTAAAGGATTCCTGCTTTTTCCATTTATTTTTTTCAGCATAACCATTGCCCTGCATTACTACCTTATCAGATCCAGCCAGAAGGAAATTATAAAGTTCACTCCAAGATTTATCGGTGCAACCGGAATTAAAATGTTGATATATGTTATACTTATTGTGGTATACCTGCTTATCAACCGCAATCAGGCAGTCTCATTCCTTATATGTTTCCTTATCTGTTATTTTATTTATACAGCCATTGAAATAATATCTGTTCTTAAATATTTGAAAAGTAATAAATAGTCAATCAGGATAACTTGTGTGTTAAAACCGAATTGTTTTTATTATTTTTAAAAGTTGAAATTAACCACAATTGTGTTCAGAAAGATCCTGTCATATCTCCTGGGTTTGGTTTTCTTTTTTCTGCTGATCGCTGCCAGACCTTCCCAGAGTGATTATAAACGTTCATCTGAACTGCAGGAGGAACAGGTTGAACAAAGTGAAGCTGCGGGATCGCAGAGCACCAAAAAATTTACACCGGGCGAGTTTATTTTTGAACATATCGGGGATGCCTATGAATGGCATTTTCTGACTTATAAAAACTTTCATCTCACCATTCCATTACCGGTAATCGTATACAGCAAAACCAAAGGTCTGAACATTTTTTTATTCAGGAAATTTCATCACGGACATTCAGAGTATAAGGGTTTTAAGTATGAGATTGAAGGAGAAAACAAGGGAAAAGTAGTAGAGATTCTGGAAGATGGCAGCACAATTCTTCCGAGCCTTGATCTTTCATTCACCAAAGATGCGCTGGCAATAATGATCAGCCTGTTATTAATTCTCTGGATATTTCTGTCAGCTGCTAAAGGGTACAGGGACAGGCCAGGAAAAGCTCCCAGGGGAATTCAAAATGTAGTGGAACCTTTCATTATTTTTGTCCGGGATGAAATAGCAATTCCTTCCATCGGGCATAAAAACTATGAAAGATTTATGCCCTATCTTCTGTCTGTCTTCTTCTTTATCTGGATCAATAACATGATGGGATTAATTCCCATCTTCCCCGGGGGTGCGAATGTTACAGGGAATATCACAGTAACCATGCTGCTTGCTTTGTTCACCTTTACAATTACATCAATAAGTGGCAATAAAAACTATTGGAAGCATATCATTAATCCTCCGGGAATTCCATGGTGGTTAAAATTCCCTTTACCGCTTATTCCGATCATTGAAATTGTGGGAATGATTATTAAGCCAATTGTGTTGATGATCCGTCTCTTTGCCAATATAACTGCGGGGCATATTATTGCCCTGGGATTTTTCAGTCTGATTTTTATTTTTGGTGAAATGCAGGTTTTTGTCGGATATGCGGTTTCACCCTTAACTATTGCTTTCACTCTCTTTATGACGATGATTGAATTGCTGGTCGCACTGATTCAAGCATTTGTGTTTACCTTGTTATCATCCCTGTATTTTGGGATGGCAATAGAAGAACATCATTGATAAAATGAGAAGATATTTTTAATAATCATGTTTCTTAATTTAAATCACTGAGTTATGATTACATTGATGGTTTTATTACAGGCCGTACTTGGCCCGATGGGAGCCGCTCTTGGAGCAGGAATTGCTGTACTTGGGGCAGGATTAGGGATTGGAAGGATCGGAGGTACTGCAATGGAAGCTATTGCAAGACAGCCAGAAGCTGCCGGCGATATAAGGACTAATATGCTTGTATCTGCCGCTTTGATTGAAGGGGTTGCCTTCTTTGCAGTTGTGGTATGTCTGCTTATTCTTTTTATCTGATAAGCAAAATTATGGGGGTGTTATCACCCCCCATTTTTTGAACCTAAAATTCTTAAATATATGGAACTGATTACCCCGGGAATAGGACTTCTTTTCTGGATGCTTGTAATGTTCGGAATTGTCCTGTTGATCCTAAAAAAGTTTGCATGGAAACCAATCCTGAAAGCTTTATCGGACAGGGAAACATCAATCAGTGATGCACTTTTGTCAGCTGATACGGCAAAAAAAGAAATGGAAAAACTCAAAGCTGACAATGAAGTAATCATGGCAGAAGCCAGGGCAGAAAAAGAAAAAATTGTGCAGGAGGCCAGGCAGATCAGGGAAAAATTAATTTCCGAAGCAAAAAACGATGCAACTGAAGAAGCGAAAAAGATCCTGAAATCTGCAAGAAAGGATATAGAAAATGAAAAAGTTTCTGCTATTGCTGAGGTAAAGAATAAGGTGGCGGAATTATCAATTGAAATTGCAGAAAAGATCTTAAGAGAAAAACTGGCTGACACACGCGAGCAGAAATCTATTATTGAAAGACTTGTTAAAGAGATTATGCCGAACTGATAAACTAATAATTCATGAATCAGGGGAAGATACCGGTAAGATATGCAAAAGCGCTGATTTCAACTGCGGAGGAACAGGGCGTGCTTGACAAGGTACGGAATGATATGGAAAATCTTCTTGGTATTCTCAAAAGTGTGCCAGATCTGATGCAATTACTTGAAAGCCCGATTATTTCCTCGTCCAAAAAACTGGAAGTACTTACCACAATATTTGAAGGTAAAGTTCAACCGCTGACAATTTCATTTTTCGGGCTGGCAGTTGAAAATAAGAGGGAAGAGCATTTACCGGGTATGGCAAGGATGTATATTGATTTTTATAAGCATGCCAAAGGGATCAGATTGGCCACACTTAAAACTGCATATCCGGTGGATAAAGAAACAAGGAATTCATTAATAAAGATGATCCATAAAGTTTTTAATACTGAAATAGAACTCAAAGAAGAAACGGAAAAAGAACTAATAGGTGGTTTTATCCTTCAGGTGGAAAACCAGCAATTAGACGCAAGTGTGTCAGGGCAGTTAAAAAAAATAAAGAAACAACTCCACACATAAATTAGTATATAATGGCTGAAATTAAACCGGCAGAAGTATCAGAAATACTTAAAAAACAATTAAAAGGTCTTAAAACAGATGTTGACCTTGAAGAAATTGGCACTGTTCTCCAGGTTGGTGACGGTATAGCACGCATTTTTGGATTATCCAATGTTCAGTCAAACGAATTGATTGAATTCGAGAATGGTTCAAAAGGCATTGTCCTTAATCTTGAGGAGGATAATGTCGGTGTCGTTCTTTTCGGGGCTTCTGAAGAAATCAGGGAAGGTGACCAGGTTAAGCGAACCGGCAAAATCGCTTCTCTGAATGTGGGAGAAGGTATGCTTGGCCGCGTAATCAATACCATTGGTGAACCACTTGACGGGAAAGGTCCTATTAAAGGTGAAACTTTTGAAATGCCACTGGAAAGAAAAGCTCCGGGCGTCATTTTCAGACAGCCGGTCAACCAGCCATTGCAGACCGGTATCAAGGCAATTGATGCCATGATTCCGATTGGAAGAGGCCAGCGGGAGCTTATCATCGGTGACCGCCAGACCGGTAAAACTGCTATAGCAATTGATACTATAATCAATCAGAAACAATATTATGATCAGGGTAAACCGGTTTATTGTATTTATGTGGCTATAGGACAGAAAGGTTCAACTGTGGCGACTTCCGCAAAGATCCTTGAAGAACGTGGCGCGATGAACTTTACCGTGATTGTGGCTGCTACTGCTTCCGATCCGGCGGCTCTGCAGTTTTATGCACCTTTTGCAGGTTGTGCCATCGGAGAATATTTCAGGGACACGGGCAGGGATGCATTAATTATTTATGACGATCTTTCCAAGCAGGCAGTATCGTACCGTGAAGTGTCATTATTGTTAAGAAGGCCGCCAGGACGGGAAGCTTATCCGGGTGATATTTTCTATCTGCATTCTCGTTTACTCGAAAGGGCAGCAAAAATAATTGAATCCAATGAGATTGCTTCACAGATGAACGATATTCCGGAATCATTAAAACCTATTATAAAAGGAGGAGGTTCTCTTACGGCATTACCTATTATTGAAACCCAGGCAGGTGATGTTTCTGCATATATACCTACAAATGTCATTTCAATTACTGATGGACAGATATTCCTTGAATCAAACCTTTTTAACGCTGGTATCAGACCTGCTATTAATGTTGGAATTTCTGTTTCCAGGGTTGGAGGGAAAGCACAGATAAAGGCTATGAAACAGGTGGCCGGTACATTAAAGCTTGACCAGGCACAATACCGTGAACTTGAAGCCTTTGCCAAATTCGGTTCTGATCTTGATAAAACAACATTAGCCGTACTTGATAAAGGAGCAAAGAATGTCGAAATATTGAAACAAGGCCAGTATTCTCCGGTTTCAGTGGAAAGGCAGATAGCTATAATTTACTGTGGTACCAAAGGGTTACTATCTGGCATCCCGGTGAAAAAGGTAAAAGATTTTGAACAGGAATACCTCGATTATCTTGAACTGAAACATAAAGACCTGATGAAAAATATTGCAAAAGGGGTCCTCACTGAAAATGAAATGGAAATACTTAAAAAGACAGCAGAGGAAATTGCGGCCAGGTATGAGAAATAACGTATAAAAATGGCAGGACTTAAAGAAATACGGGTCAGAATTGCTTCAGTTACATCCACAAGGCAGATAACAAATGCTATGAAGATGGTAGCGGCTTCAAAGCTTCGCAGAGCTCAGGATGCCATACTCCAGCTGAGGCCGTATGCAGGCAAATTGCACGAAATCCTTGCTCATGTCAGCGATACTCTTTCGGACGATGAGAGTAATGTTTATATTAGAAAAAAAGATCCGGAACGGATACTCATAGTGGTCATAACTTCAAACCGGGGTCTATGCGGAGCTTTTAATGCCAGTGTGATAAGGAAAACCATTCAGCTAATACATGAAGACTACCCTGAAATTTCCCGGTCCGGGAACCTTCACCTGTTTACCATTGGGAAAAGGGGGTCTGATTACCTTGCCAGAAAAAAATATATTATTACAAATGTCCGGAACGATCTTTTTAATGGACTGAATTTTACTAATGCTGCAGTCGTTGCTGAAGATCTGATTGACAGATTTATTACAAAAAAATACGATAAAATCATACTTGTTTACAACCAGTTCAAAAATGCAGCGGTACAAATACTTGCAGCTGAACAGTTTCTTCCTGTAAAAGTGCCTGAAAAGATAGAGGGAAACCATATCTACCAGGACTATATTTTCGAACCCTCCAAAGATTTTATTGTCAGGGAACTTATTCCAAAATCGCTGAAGATCGAGTTTTATAAAGCCCTGCTTGACTCGATTGCATCTGAACACGGGGCGCGGATGACTACCATGCATCAGGCAACTGATAACGCAACAGAACTTATCAGGGATTTGAAATTGAATTATAATAAGGCAAGGCAGGCATCAATTACAAAAGAACTCCTTGAAATTGTCTCCGGAGCAGAAGCTTTAAAGACAAAACGATAAATCTTTCTCTTGCTGATATCAATATTCATCCCAGCTTTTTATCGATATATCAGCGAGCTTCAATTTACAGAATGCGGTTATAAATGCACTTGCCAGCCGGGCATTGGTAATAAGAGGTATATTATAATCGACGGCATTCCTGCGGATTGAATAATCATTGCTTAATTCAGTCTTGGAAAGGTCCTTCGGCACATTAATCACAAGATCTATCATCTTGTTTCTGATATAATCCAACGTGTTTGGCTTCTTATCCTCATCCGGCCAGTGAAGCATCGTGGATTCAATATTATTAAGCTTAAGAAAATCATGTGTTCCTTTCGTTGCAAAAAGGATATATCCTTTCTCAGCAAGTAACCTGCAGCCGTTGATCATTTCAACTTTTGAACGCATCGGGCCGGTAGAAAGAAGGATATTTTTCTCCGGGACTTTATAGCCTACCGATAACATGGCTGTAAGAATAGCTTCATAAAAATTATCACCAATACAACCTACTTCCCCGGTTGATGCCATATCCACACCAAGAACAGGGTCAGCTTTTTTTAGCCTGGAAAATGAAAACTGAGGTGCCTTGATGCCAATGTAATCCAGTTCAAAGCTTGACTTATGCGGTTTTTCTGCCGGTATTCCAAGCATTACTTTTGTTGCAAGGTCGATCAGGTTGGTTTTCAGGACCTTGGAAACAAAAGGCATGCTTCGGGATGCCCTAAGATTGCATTCGATGACTTTGATATCATTGTCTTTTGCAAGGAATTGCATGTTAAATGGTCCGGTGATATTCAGTGCATGTGCAATATCGCGAGTTATTTTCTTTATTCGCCGCACTGTTTCAAAATAAATCTTCTGGGGCGGGAAGACCATGGTGGCATCGCCGGAATGAACGCCTGCAAATTCAACATGTTCGCAGATCGCATATGCCATGAGCTCTCCGTCCCGTGCTACTGCGTCAATCTCTATTTCCTTGGCCTGCTGAATGAATTCTGATATCACAACAGGATATTGTTTTGATACTTTAGCAGCAAGCTTGAGGAAATGCTCAAGTTCTTCCAGGTTCGATACAACATTCATGGCGGCACCTGATAGAACATAGGAGGGTCTTATCAATACCGGGAATCCAACATCATCCACAAATTTGTGTACACCTTCGATACTTGTTACCTCCTTCCATCTGGGCTGATCGATTTTAAGTTTGTCTAAAAGAAGGGAAAATTTATTACGGTCTTCCGCGTTGTCGATCGATACCGGTGATGTACCCAGTATCCTGACCTTCTGTTCGTACAACCTCATGGCCAGGTTATTTGGGATTTGACCCCCCATTGAAATGATAACACCCAGCGGGTCTTCCAGCTCAATTATATCCATGACCCTCTCAAATGACAGTTCATCAAAATAAAGTCTGTCGCAAATGTCATAATCAGTGCTGACTGTTTCCGGGTTATAGTTGATCATGACTGATTTATAGCCATGATCTTTAATAGTAAATAAAGCATTAACACTGCACCAGTCAAACTCAACACTGCTGCCAATTCTGTAAGCTCCTGACCCCAGAACAATTACCGATTTCCGGTCCGTTACGAATTCAATATCGTGCTCCGAACCGCTGTATGTAAGATAGAGGTAATTAGTCAGGGCAGGATATTCAGCTGCAAGCGTATCAATCTGTTTGACATATGGAATGATGCCTGCTTTCTTCCTGTGATCCCTGACTTCAAGGCTATTTTCACCGGTATTTTTTAAACCTGACTTAAGAATATGCCGTGCAATCTGAAAATCTGAAAAGCCCATGATTTTTGCTTTTCTAAGGAGCTCATCGGAAAGGCTTTCAAGAGAATTGACTTTTTCAAGTTCATTTTTCAGATTAAAAATATTTTTTAACCGCGAGAGAAACCATCGGTCAATCATAGTAAGCTCATGGATACGGTCTATGGTTAATCCCTGTTCAAATGCCTGTTCAATAACAAGGATCCTCATGTCAGTGGGTTCTGACAATTCTTTTTCAACATCTTTAAATTGCAGGTCATGGTTGGCAGTAAATCCGTGCATTCCCTGGCCGATCATTCTTATACCTTTTTGAATCGCCTCTTCGAAGGTACGGCCTATGGCCATGACTTCACCGACACTTTTCATACTGCTGTCAATCAGTTTTGAAACCCCGATAAACTTATTCAGGTCCCATCGGGGGATCTTGCAAACAATGTAATCAAGTGCAGGTTCAAAAAATGCTGAAGTTGTTTTAGTTACTGAATTCTTTAATTCATGCAGGCCGTATCCTAGAGCCAGTTTGGCAGCAATAAAGGCAAGCGGATACCCGGTTGCTTTTGAAGCAAGAGCACTTGATCTCGAGAGTCTTGCATTTACCTCGATAACGCGATATTCTTCTGATTCAGGATCAAGGGCAAACTGGATGTTACATTCTCCCACAATTCCAAGGTGGCGTATTATTTCAATCGAAAGCTGTCTTAGCTTATAATATTCCGTGTTAGTAAGGGTCTGGGAAGGTGCAACAACAATGCTTTCTCCAGTATGGATACCAAGAGGATCAAAGTTTTCCATATTGCAGACCGTAATACAATTGTCGTATTGATCACGCACTACTTCATATTCAATTTCCTTCCATCCTTTCAATGATTCCTCAACGAGGATTTGTGGTGAGTAGGTCAGTGATTTAGAAGTCTCACGGATAAGATCTTCCTTATTGAAACAAAATCCGCTGCCCTGTCCTCCTAATGTATAGGCCGCACGAAGGATTAAAGGAAATCCTAAAACAGACGCCGCCTCTACTGCCTGTTCGACTGTTGTAACTGCCTGGCTCCTGGGAGTATTAATATGTATTTCGTTCAGTTTTTTCACAAACCTGTCCCGGTCTTCAGTATCAATAACCGACTGTATGGGAGTTCCAAGGATCTTTACACCATGTTTTTCAAGCACGTTTTGTCTGAACAGGTCAATACCGCAATTCAGGGCTGTCTGGCCGCCAAAGGAGAGCAATATTCCATCAGGGTTTTCTTTTTCAATAACCTTCTCAACAAAGTAGGGAGTGACCGGCAGGAAATATACCTTGTCCGCAATTTTATCTGAAGTCTGTATAGTGGCAATGTTCGGATTTACCAGGACCGTCTTGATATTTTCCTCTTTAAGGGCTTTAAGTGCCTGCGACCCGGAATAATCAAATTCTCCTGCTTCACCGATTTTAAGAGCTCCGGAGCCCAGTATTATTACTTTTTTGATATTGTTTTTGATCATGGAATACAAAACACGGAGTCAAAATTACAATTTTTAGGACAAAAATATTGATAATTTTAAAAAATGTATAAATTTGCAATCTTAATGTATAAATATGCATTATGAAAACAAGAACCCAGCGGCTGCTGGCTATCAGGAAAATCATTGAAAATAATAAAGTTTCAAGTCAGGAAGAACTGGTGGAAAAGCTTGCAAAAAAGGGTTTTCATTTAACCCAGGCTACCCTTTCGAGGGATCTTAAATATCTCCGGGCTGCAAAAATTGCGGATTCAGCCAGGGGGTATATTTATTTTCTGCCTTCACGGGAAACAGAACATGCCAATTTATTAGCGGGTGAAAATTTTCCTCTGAACGGATTTGTCTCACTTGAATTTGCCTGGCATTTTGGTGTGATCAGAACATTACCGGGGTACGCTCCCAGCATTGCCTCAGCAATAGATAATATTGGAAGCTGGCAGGTTATCGGAACTATCGCGGGAGATGATACAATACTGGTTATCCCACGCGAGGGAACAACAAAAGAAGATGTTAAAAATATGCTTGCAAGGTTAATACCTGAAGCTGTTCAATAATTTAAACAAAACAGAATGGAAAAGATCAAATTAGTCAATGCAGGCCCGGAGCATCTAATATACGTCACGGAAATTGAAGAAGCCATTATTAATGCTTCAAAGGTGAAAGGTACAGGTCTGGCCAAAAGAACAAAAGAGTATCTCAGTCAGAAAATAATTGAAGGCAAAGCTGTTATAGGACTTACTCAATCGGGGAATTTTGCAGGCTTCTGTTATATAGAATCCTGGGGGCATAAAAAATTCGTGGCAAATTCAGGGCTTATTGTAATTGAGGAATACAGGGGTATGGGACTGGCGATGAAGATCAAGCATAAAGCCTTTAAACTGTCACGGAAATTATTTCCTGATGCAAAAATTTTCGGGCTGACAACCAGCCTTGCGGTAATGAAAATAAATTCGGCCCTTGGCTATAAGCCTGTCACTTTTTCTGAACTGACAGATGATGAGGAATTCTGGAAAGGATGCCACACCTGTTCCTATTATGATGTGTTATTCAGGACGAACAGGATGCATTGCCTGTGTACAGGTATGTTATATGATCCCGTAAAAGAAGAGAAAGGATGGATCATTAATGAATCCCTGAAGAAAAACGGCATGAAGATTAAAAAAACAGGGAAGGAATTAATAAGTCTTATTTCAAAAAGTAAAAAAGAAACACACGCATAAATATGCAAAAGGCAAAGAAACAAATAGTACTTGCATTCAGCGGCGGTCTGGATACATCTTTTTGTGCAAAATATCTTATTAACGAAGGGAATTTTGAAGTTCATACAGTTTTCGTCAATACGGGTGGTTTTGAGAGTAAAGAAATTAAAAAAATTGAACGGCGATCTCATTCATTGGGAGTGCAACACCATGAAAATATAGATGTTAGTGAAAGATATTTCAATGAATGCATCAGGTATCTGATATTCGGCAACATGCTCAGGAATAAAACTTACCCGATGTCGGTAAGTTCTGAACGAACATTTCAGGCCCTTGCAGTACTTGAATATGCGTTAAAACATAAAATTAATTCAATTGCACACGGAAGTACAGGGGCGGGGAATGACCAGGTAAGATTTGAAATGATATTCAACATTCTTGCCCCGGAAATCATTATACATGCCCCGGTAAGAGAACTGAAAACTTCACGTGAAGAAGAAAAAAAATATCTTGGAAAATCCGGGATTAATGATGACTTTACTGATTTTGAGTACAGTATAAATCAGGGCCTGTGGGGAACATCAGTCGGGGGAAAAGAGACCCTGACCTCCCACCTTGGCCTTCCCGAAAATGCATACCCGGGAAAGCTTGAAGACAGAGGAGAAACGGATATTATTATTGAATTTGAAAGTGGTGAACTTAAAGGAGGGATTGAAACCATAAAAGAGCTTAATAAAAAAGGTTCCGCATATGCAATAGGGCGGGGGATCCATATTGGAGACACGATAATCGGGATCAAGGGGAGAGTTGGCTTTGAGGCGCCTGCACCATATATGATCATCCAGGCTCATCAGGCACTTGAAAAGCATGTGCTTGGCAAGTGGCAGATATACTGGAAAGACCAGTTATCAGAATGGTATGGCATGATGCTGCATGAAGGTCAGTTCCTGGATCCTGTTATGAGGAATATTGAATCATTTCTTAAGCACAGCCAGGAGGCAGTAACAGGGAAGGTTTTCTTAAAACTGCGTCCATATTCATTTTCAGTGGAAGGCATTTCATCGGAATATGATCTAATGCAGGCTTCAAAAGCGAAATACGGGGAGATGAATTGGGGATGGACGGGTGATGATGTAAAGGGTTTTACCCGGATTCTGGGCAATTCTATGAGGATTTATTATTCGGTGAATAAGTTGAAAAAATGACAGAATGAACAGGCAGGAAGCGAAAAAACTTGCCCTGGATCTGCTTATGAAATTGATCCGGATACCGTCTTTCAGCAGGGAGGAGAAAGAAGCGGCCGATCTGCTGCAATCGGTGGTGAGCGGCCTGGGTTTTAAGGTTGGAAGGAAATACAATAATATCTGGATATACGGTAATAAAAAGAAAAATCTGCCGACAATCCTCCTTAATTCTCATATTGATACTGTCAGACCCGGAAATGAATGGTCAGGCGATCCTTTCATCCAAAAAAAAACAAAAGAAAAAATAATTGGATTGGGCAGTAATGATGCAGGCGCATCAGTAGTATCTCTTCTGGCGGTTTTTATTCTATTGAATAAGGTAAGCCTGCCCTTCAACCTGATTTATTCTGCCACTGCAGAAGAGGAAATATCGGGGGAAAAGGGTGTGGAATCAATACTTGACAATTTAGGCCGGATCGACCTGGGAATTGTGGGCGAACCCACGGCGATGGATCTTGCAATTGCGGAAAAGGGACTTATGGTGCTGGATTGTGTGGCCACAGGCAGACGGTCACACGCTGCCCGGAACATCGGGAATAATGCCATATATAAGGCGATTGAAGATATTGAACGAATTAAGAAATTTAAATTTCCTAAAAAATCCAGGCTTCTGGGCGAAGTTTTAATGCAGGTGACAATGATAAACGGGGGTGAAGCGCATAACATAGTCCCGGAATCATGTTCTTTTATTGTTGACGTCAGGACAAATGACTGTTATACAAACAGGGAAGTATTTGATATTCTGAGTGATCATCTTAAATGCGATTTGAAAAGCCGGTCTTTCAGGTTAAATCCTTCAGCAATAAGCGAGGATTATCCGGTTGTCAGGAAAGCGAAAGAGACAGGCATCAGGTGTTACGGATCAGACACTCTGTCTGACCAGGCTTTGATGCCCTTTCCGACAGTAAAAATTGGTCCGGGTGATCCGGTCCGATCGCATACAGCTGATGAGTTTGTTCTGATAGAGGAGATAAATGACGGAATAGATATTTATATGGAGCTGCTTTCTAATTTGAAAATAATATGAAACTCTGGGACAAGGGCAAGCCATTCGACAAAATGGTGCAGGAATTTACATCAGGCAGGGACAGGGGACTTGACAACCTTCTTGCAAAATATGATGTTATTGGATCAATTGCACATGTAATGATGCTTGAAGCAGTAAAAATCATCTCAGGAGATGATTCGAAGGTTTTGAGGAAATCGTTACTGCAAATTTACAACACGATCCTGTCGAAAGAATTCGCTGTTTCTGAAGGAGTTGAGGATGTGCATAGCGAGGTTGAAAAACGGCTTAGTGATGTCCTGGGTGAAGCAGGACGGAAAGTGCATGCAGGCCGTTCAAGGAACGACCAGGTGCTT
>JBGPAO010000037.1:0-15338 GCA_041480755.1 Bacteroidia bacterium | reverse complement strand
ATGAGATTATTACAATGGATGAGAGAAATGGTTAAATGGCTAAATGGTAAATGATAAAACGCAAATATTAGGTTAAACGATAACAATTTAACAATTTAGCAATGTAACCATTGAAATGCGATCGCAATCGAGTAATTATAAAACTAAAATAATCTGATTTATGGAAATATTTTCAGATTACATTAAAAACGAACTTGGTTATTTAGAGATCAAGGCCACATCAGATAAGGTAGTTTCGGTATATTTTGAAGATAACAAGCCTGAAACTGGTATTTCAAATCAGGTCGTTGAAGAATGCAAATCTCAGTTATTAGAATATTTCTCAGGATCAAGAAAGGTTTTCTCCGTTCCGCTGGATTTGAAAGGGACTGATTTCCAGATTGATGTCTGGCATGTGTTAATGAAAATACCATTCGGTGAAGTAATAACATATACAAGCCTTGCCCACAGGATGGGAAGTGTTAAAAAGTTGAGGGCAGTTGGAATGGCAAATGGAAAAAATCCTATTGCTATAATTGTCCCCTGCCACCGTGTCATTGGTAAAAACGGGAAGCTGGTCGGTTATGGTGGAGGACTGTGGAGGAAGAGGTGGCTCCTCGATTTTGAGTCACAGAAACTTAATCTGTAATCATCCGGGATTGTTCGACCAGGCATTTTGCTTCACTTTGTTTGCAAAATTCCAGTCTCACGAATTTCAAATTGTTTCAGGTTGTTTCATATTGTTTAGATTTTAGGTTTTAGAGTTTAGTTTTTATTTAGATTCTAGAGTTTAGAGTTTAGTTTTTCTCGACGTTTAAAAGATGCTGACTATTCAAAGAAATATAAACCCCTCAATAGTATTGTTCGACGGTATATGCAACTTATGTTCCGGTTCAGTTTTGTTTATAATCAAAAGGGATCCGGCAGGATATTTCCGGTTCGCGGCACTTCAGACAGATAGCGGCAGACTGATCATGGAAAAATATGGGATTAACCTGGTCAGGACAGATTCACTTATATTAATTGAAAATAACAAATTGTATTACCAGTCCGATGCCGCACTTAGAATCTCACGAAAACTCAGGGGAGCATGGAAACTCTTTTACGCATTTATCATAATTCCGCCCTTTCTCCGAAACTTTTTTTATGACCTTGTGGCGTGCAACAGGTACCGGTGGTTCGGCCAACGCGCCACTTGCTTCTTACCTGATGAGAACATTGGACAAAGATTTATCAAATGATTGTTTTACGGAATTTTTACCCGGCACTGATTTTTGAAAAAGAGGGGATGAGTCTGGTGTATTAATGATCAGCGCTTTGCGATAAAATAAAGTTTACTATTTTTACTCAACTTTATAAAATAATCTGAAATCATGAAAATATTGAAATCTATCTCAGCAGTACTATTGATGCTGTTCTTTTTTAATCCTCTAATCTATTCACAGGAGAATCCTGATACCTCTTACTGGAAATTAGGGGGACTCGGAAGCATAGCCCTGAGCCAGGTTTCACTGACCAACTGGGCTGCCGGCGGTGAAAATTCGTTTTCCGCGAATATCCTTGCCAACGGTCTGGCAAATTATAATAAAGGTAAATCATCATGGGAAAACATGCTTATCCTTGGATATGGATTGATGAAACAGGGCGAGACCGGTGTGAGAAAGACCGATGACAGAATTGATTTTTCCAGCAAATACGGCAGGAAGGCGGCAGAACACTGGTATTATACAGGAATGTTAAGATTTTATACCCAGTTCACTGATGGATTTGCTTATCCGAATGATTCAATAGCAATTTCAAAGTTTATGGCACCCGGATATATAAATCTGTCAATCGGTATGGATTATAAACCATCTGAAAACTTCAATGTTTACTTCGGTCCTCTTTCAGGTAAAGTTACATTTGTCCTGGACGATACCCTTTCACATTATGGTGCATTCGGTGTAGAACCGGATAAAAATGTCAGGTATGAGTTTGGGGGCCTTATCAAATCAATGTACACCCGCGAGATAATGAAAAATGTTATCTTTCTGACCAGGCTCGACCTCTTCTCAAATTATCTTAAGAATCCGGAAAAAATTGATGTCAACTGGGAAGTATTGCTGAATATGAAAATCAATAAATACCTGTCAGCAAGCCTCAATACACTTCTCATCTGGGATGACGATATTAAATTTGCTGATCCGGAAAATCCTGCAGCGGCGAAGAAATCAAAAGTTCAGTTTAAGGAAGTATTTGGAATAGGATTATCCGCAACATTCTGATTCAGGGAAGCTCTTCCTCTCCTTTTTCAATTTCCAGGAAGCGTTTCGACAGGAAAGCCAGAAGACCGCTGAAGGTTGATATGGCGGCAGTGGTTTCCTCGTAGATCTCTTTATTCTGAAGCCGCATAAGAAGGAATCCGTACAGACCTGTCAGGCATGCTTCAATCTCACTACTTACCCGGCTTCCGGCTTTTCCCATAAGGGTTTCGATATTTGGCTTTGCCTGGTTATAAAGAATCCGGTACTCCTGCTCTTTTGGATGATTCAAAAGCCTGATGTGGAGGTCAGAGAGATCATTCATAAGACTGTTGACAAACCCAAGGTGCCCCCTTTTTTCAATTCCTTCCTCCTGCATTGACTGTATCAGCCCGGAATACCAGTCCCTGATCTCAAACAGTATTTCTCTGGGCTGCCGGTATCTGCTTATAATATTTTTTTCGATCTCATCAATGTCAAATCCCGAAGCACGGATCAGGTCCTCCACCTGCCACATATACAATATAAACTCCGCAATATTTGTAATCCTCTTCTCCCGCGCAATTAACATAAATTTTGATAATGAAATTTTAGTTTTTTAATAACAGTAATTCATAGGTTTCGCTTTGTGTTGACAATTTATTTTTTTCCTCAGGTAGTGTTTATATATCCCCTACCATTCACTGAGACGGCCCAGAGTTCTTCTATCTTTCTTAGTCGGCCTTCCTGTGCCTTTATCCCTTTTAATGAAAAAAGTATCAGCCGCTGTCAGCTTATCAAGCTCCTCCTGTGGTGTTACGTTTTTACTGTATGCCGGAACTTCCTTTGCCGGCAAACGCCTCACAGGCAGCTCTTTAACAAGATAGGAGAAAACGGCAGGAGGGTGCTTTACCAGGATTATTTCATTAATTCTTACAATGTGAGATGGTTTGACCGGAACATCCCTGATCAGGATCTTCCCCTTGCGGCAGGCATCAGTGGCCTGACTCCTGGTTTTAAACAAACGGACCGACCAGAGCCACTTATCAATCCTGATTTCTTTTGAAGTAGGCATTTCTATTTCCCACCGGAAGATTCCTCTTTTGTTTCAAGCATGAATCCTGTCCTGTGGATATTGGTGATATTAACATCAGGATCATTTTCAAGGAATTTGCGCAATTTAGTGATATAGACATCCATGCTTCTACCCATGAAATAATCATTCTCGCCCCAGATCATTTTAAGTGCGATTTCCCTGCGGAGGATCTTATTTTTATTTATGCACAGAAGTCTCAATACCTCTGCTTCCTTTTTTGTGAGCCTTCTTTCCTGGCCAAAACCAAACAGGACCTGGTTGCTGTAATTAAAGGTATATTTCCCGATCTGGAATACAACACCCTGGTCTGATGCGATCAGGGATTGCCTTGTTCGTCTCAGTATAGCTTCGATCCTCAGGCTTAATTCTTCTGTACTGAAAGGCTTTGTGATATAGTCATCGGCACCCAGATTGAATCCCCTGATCTTGTCCTCATTCATGGTTTTTGCTGTCAGGAAAATAATAGGGACATTTTTGTCGATTTGCCTGATCTCCTGAGCAAGGGTAAATCCGTCTTTAAATGGCATCATAATATCCAGCAGGCAAAGGTCGAATTTTCCGTTCCTGAAAGTTTCCAGCCCGGCAACACCATCTTCGGCATGCTGGACCTGGTACCCGGATATTCCCAGAAAATCAGTAATGATAAATCCAAGGTTTTTGTCGTCCTCGACAAGCAGTATCGTGCCTTTTTGTTTCCTGATCATAGTGTAAAATTAACAATTTCAAATCGGAGTATCAAGAGGTATGAAAAGATCAAACCGTGTGCCCTTGTTTGGCTCGCTTTGAACAGTAATAGTTCCACCGTGTGCTTCAATTATATTTTTCACATAATACAATCCCAGCCCGAATCCCTTAATTGTATGGATATTGCCGGTAGGAACGCGATAGAATTTTTCGAAAATATGCTTCAGGTTTTCCTGGCTCATACCTATCCCGTTATCTTCAATTGAAATAGCAATACCGGAATCGAGATTCCTGGAAAAGATGTTGATTATCACATTCTCTTTTGAATATTTTATTGCATTATCCACAAGGTTAATCATGACGTTTGTAATGTGCATCTGATCAGCACTAATAATTTGATCTTTGGCCTCAAGATAATAATTGACAGTTGTTCTTTCTTCACAGGTTTCAAAACAAAGATTCCGTACCGATTCCCTGATCACCTGGTGCACATCAAAAGCAGTTTTTTTCAGTTCATAATCTCCTTTTTCAAGTGCTGCAGCTTGCAAAACCCTTTCAACCTGCAGTCTCATCCTCTGGTTCTCATCATAAATTATTTTTGAATACTTCTTGAGCCTTTCTTCTGAAGATTTATGGTCAGCCTGCAGAAGGACTTCAGCCGCAAGGGATATGGTGGATATAGGGGTCTTGAATTCATGCGTCATATTATTGATGAAATCGTTCTTTATATCCGATAATTTCTTCTGTTTAATAATTGTAGTAATAATATAAGTGATAAGAATGATGACTATAATGATAAATATAGCAGACATTATCAGCCAGAGCGACATTTCAACAATGGTCTGGTTATGCTGTGACGGAAAGAAAACGGCAAGATGGAAATATTCATTTTTCCACAGGCATGCCAGGCAGGCTTTATGTATTTTCTTATGTGTAAGGTGCTTAAAATCAGCAGTGGTGGAATAAATTATGGAATCATTGGATGTCTTAACTATTGCAAATTCGTAACCTTTATCAAGCTTATGGTATTCTGAATATTTGTCCATCAAAGTTCTCATCCTGGCAGTGTCAACAACATCAAAAAAAGTGAGTTCCGGAATATCGGTACCGCTGTTCAGGGTTTTGTTATTCGACAGATAAATAGTGTCGGTGCTGCCGAGCATTTCATTTATGACATCTTCCAGGGCCATATCTACCCTGTGGCTGTACTGCCTTTCAGAAAGCTGGACGGCTTTCATCACCCAGAAAAGCTGGGTAAGTATCAACCCTGTCAGCGCCAGCGCCGAAACAAGTATTATAAGTTTAATATTAGAGTTTTGCATTGACTTCTTCAGAACCCCTGGAGCTCTTTAAAAGCTCCAGGGGTTACAAATTTAAACTATTAATTTTGAGGTTGTAAAGGGAAAAGGCTAATAATCAATAAAAAACTCTGAATTTAACATTTAATTAAGGTATGGAATGAAAGCCCTTTTTACCTCTTATTATATTGATTCATCGTTCTTTCAACTCCCATCAGCGCAAAACTTTTAATGATATCGCAGGCTATAGTAAGTTTTTCAGGCAGCAATTTTTCCTCTTCAGCGGTCCAGGGGCCGAGGACATAATTCACCTGTCTTCCGCGGGGGTAGCGATCACCGATACCGAACCTTAATCGGGCGTATTTCTGTGATCCAAGTACCTGGCTGATATTAACCAATCCGTTATGCCCGCCGTCGCCTCCTCCGGAACGCAGACGCAGAGTGCCAAATGGCAGGGAAATATCATCGAGGACAACAAGAAGATTTTCGTCTGGAATTTTTTCTTTTTTAAGCCAGTGGAGGACAGCAATTCCACTTAGATTTACAAATGTAGATGGTTTTATGAGTACCAGAGATCTGCCTTTCAGCCGGTATTTGCCGACAAACGCGAAACGTTTATCTTCGAATTCAATGCCGGCAGAAGCTGCCAGCGCATCCAGAACCATGAAACCGGCATTATGTCGCGTATTCTGATATTCAGGACCAATATTGCCGAGGCCAGCAATCAGAAATTTCAAGTTGATTCTATTTTGCTGAAGAATGTTTATCGTCAGACCTTTCCCCCTTTTCGCCTTTGGCACCCTTTTCACCCTTTTCACCCTTCTCACCTTTCTCACCCTTCTCGAATTTTTCACCTTTCTCACCTTTTTCGCCCTTCTCACCTTTTTCACCTTTTTCACCCTTCTCGCCCTTTTCACCTTTCTCCGGTGCGCCTTCAACGCCTTCTTTTTCTTCAACACCTTCAGCTTTTTCAACTGCGGCTTCTTCAACGATTGGCTCCCTGAATGCCTTTGCTATAACTCTGGATGAGATAACACCAGCCACCATCGCCCTTGGAGGATCGAGTATTTCAATATTATCATAATGAAGATCACCGATTTTTATATAATGCCCGATATCCACGGCAGTCATATCGATATCGCAAAAATCCGGCAAGTCTTTAAGGAATCCCTTGACTTTCAAATATCTCCTGCGCTGCCTTAACTTCCCGCCATTCATAAGCCCGATGGAAGTGCCTGTCAGACGGACCGGCAGCCTGAGGGTGACTTTTTTGTCCTCTTTTAGCTTTACAAAATCCCCATGAAGGATAGCGTCTGTAACAGGGTGATACTGAACCTCTTTTAGCACTGCATCATATTCCTGTCCCTCAAGATCGAGTTTGATCAGGAACACTTCTGAAGTAAAAATGAGCTTATTAAAAAGATTTTTATGAACATAGAAGTGGACGTTGTTTTCGCCACTGCTTGACATAACACATGGAACGAAATCGGACTTGCGCAATAGCTTGCTGCTTTTTTTGCCTGTTTCTTCCCTTAAAGAACCTTTGAGCTGATACGTTTTCATTTTTCGCAAACAATTATTAAAGTGTTACTCAGAATTAACGCGGTATTAATTCCCCATCACACGATTGTTTTGAGATAACCCCGCTTAAAAAGAGATGCAAATATAATATTTAATGGATAAAACTGGTACTTATCGACTGATAATTGTAGACTTTATTTATAACATCGGCAAAAACATCAGCTACAGAAAGGATTTTGATCTTCTTACTGCCGTTTTTAACCGGGATGGTATCAGTTACAACGAGCTCAACTATCCTTGAATTTTCAATTTTTTCAATGGCATCACCAGACAGGACAGGGTGTGTGGCACATACCCTGACGGATTTGGCCCCTTCTGAAGTTATCATGTCGGCAGCCAGACAAATCGTACCGGCTGTATCTACCATGTCGTCAACTATTATTACATTTTTCCCTTCCACCATACCAATTACCTTGATATCTTCCACAACATTGGCCTGTTTCCTGGTTTTATAACAGATTATCATATCAGTATTCAGGAATCTCGAATAAGCATTGGCCCTTTTTGTGCCGCCCATATCAGGTGCGGCAATTGCAACGTCATCAAGTTTGAGCGATTTAATATAAGGCACGAACAAATATGATGCGTACAGATGATCCACAGGGACATCAAAAAATGCCTGGATCTGGTCAGCATGAAGGTCCATGGTTACAATCCGGTCAACACCTGCTGCAATTAAAAGGTTGGCAACAAGTTTGGCGCCAATCGCAGCCCGCGGCTTGTCTTTTCGGTCCTGCCGGGCAAATCCGAAATATGGTATAACCGCCACAACTTTATATGCTGAAGCCCTCTTTGCTGCGTCGATAAGAAGCAGCAATTCGAGAAGATTGTCTGCCGGAGGAAAAGTTGATTGGATAATGAAAACTGTGCATCCCCTTACGGATTCTTCATAACGCGGCTGAAATTCGCCGTCACTGAATTTAGTGACGGTTGTTTTACCAAGCTCAGTGCCGTAACTCCTGGCAATCATTTCACCAAGATATTTTGATTGTGTACCGGCAAAAAATTTTATTGGAGACTGAATGGCAGCGTTCGGTTTCATTTGTCAGATCAGAAATAATGTTTCATGTAGTTTGGAAGTTCAAAAGTAAATATTAGAATCAGAATATTTATGACAAGTTAACAAGATGTTGATATATATTTTTTCAATTTCTCCTGTCGAGACCCCACATCAATTTATGTCTCAGGTTGTCATAAAAGGTATTCCCTTCTATACGTATTGTTTTTACATCGAAATCTGCCCGCCGGATAATTATCTCAAGATTTGAATCAAAAATTTCAACCCGCGAATCAAATGAAAGAATAAAGCTCGAATCACGGCTGTCTGTCTTCAGCCTTATGATCTTACTGTCAGGGACAATAACAGGCCTTACGGTCAGGTTATGAGGGGCAAGAGGGGAGATTATGAAAATATTCGAATCAGGCGTGGCAATCGGCCCACCAACGCTAAGAGAGTAAGCAGTCGAGCCGGTGGGAGTTGCGATTATCAGCCCATCTGCCCAGTATGAGTTAAGCAGGACATCATTCAGATATGCATGTATGGTAATCATTGATGAATGTCTTTTCTGAATGCTTACATCATTGAGAGCATAGGGAAAGCCGCCTAAAGAGCCATCTGAAAGATCCAGCCTGATCATGGACCGGTGTTCAATTGAATAATGTCCCTCAAAAATTGACTGAATGGAGGAAGCCAGGTTTTCAAGGGTTATATTGGCCAGGAAGCCCAGCCTGCCTATATTGATACCTGCGATGGGAATACCATAATCCTGAACGATTGCAACTGTTTTGAGGAATGTTCCATCACCACCTATACTGAACATAAACTGTACATCAGCAGGGATATCTTCATGTAATTCGTAAGTTCCGGCTATAACCGGGTTCATGCCTGCCTCATTCCTGATGAAATCCAGGAAGGGTTTGAAAATGAATAATTCAGTCTTATTGGCCTCAAGAATTTGAAAAAGCACGAGGATGTTTTTCTTGCAATCATCAGAGAAAGGCCGTCCGTACAGGGCAATTTTCATCTGTATGCTTTTAAATACTTAGATATTTCATGAATAACTCATAACGGTTGTGAAGCAGACTTTCCATATCATCATTCTGCTGAAATGACCCTTTGATCTCATAATTAAAGCGGTTGAAAGTCTGCAGTATGGAAGTGATATCGGTTGTATTCAGCTTTATAGTGATGTTCATCTTCATGGATTCTTCGGGAGAGGAAATGTACAATCCCAGAATCTTCGCATCATTCCCTTCAACTATGCGGGCGATTTCAGACAGTGAATAATCATTCGTGTTAAGTTCCAGCTCAATAATACTGCCGGGATTTTTAAGGGCTGAAAATTCTGCAATCTGGTGGAGAAGATCATTCTGTGTTATCAGTCCCAGGTATTTTTTGTCATCATCAAGAACAGGGATAATGCTCAGTTTAAGCCTGGATATCAGTTCAATGGCATCAAAAATGTGCTGGTGCTGATAGACAAAGGGACTGAAGAGGGACAGCTTATGGTTCCCGATAGGCTCATCTGCCATATTCAGGTCATAAATATCCTGGTCGGAAATAAGTCCCAGGAATTCCTGGTTATTTACGATAGGCAGATGGGATATCCTGAAAATATCCATCCACGAAAGTGCCTGCAAACCAGTATCTGAGGTACGGAGTGCAGGTACCACATCCGAAATTAATTCCTTTGTCAGCATCTAAGTCTGGTAAATAACTTATAATTTTGAATAAAATATGATCATTTTAAAATGACCAGACTGAGCGTAAATATAAATAAAATTGCAACACTAAGGAATTCCAGGGGAGGGAATATCCCCGATGTTCTTAGAGCTGCTGTGGATTGCCAGAGGTTCGGTGCAGAAGGTATTACCGTTCATCCCCGTCCGGATGAAAGGCATATCCGCTACCAGGATGTAAGAGAAATCAAGCCGCTGATTAAAACCGAGTTTAATATCGAGGGTTACCCCTCACAGGAATTACTTGATCTTGTCAGGGAAGTTCATCCTCACCAGGTAACCCTGGTGCCGGATCCGCATGATGCCATAACCTCCAACCAGGGCTGGAATACAGTGACTCATCTTGAATTCCTGAAAGACGTCATTTCGGAATTAAAATCACAAGGTATACGCGCATCAGTTTTTACAGGAACTGAGATCAAAATGATAGAGCATGCGGCTCTGACCGGAACAGACAGGATTGAACTTTATACTGAACCCTATGCAAACGAATTTCCGGTAGATCCCCCCAAAGCTGTAAAACCATTCGTTATCGCAGCAGAAGCAGCAAAAAATGCCGGGCTGGGAATAAATGCCGGTCATGACCTGAACCTTCATAATCTTAAATACTTTAATAATCATGTACCCGGTTTGCTGGAAGTTTCGATCGGTCATGCCCTGATATCTGATGCTCTTTATTATGGTCTTGAGAACACAATCCAGATGTACCTCCGACAGCTCAGGTACTGAAGTCATCCTGATGTATATCAGGACCCAGCCCGATATCAACGTTAAGACTGAATATTTCTTCCCCTGTATGCTCCGGGGCTGTATTATAACTTAATTTAAATGAAAACGCTGATTTATGCTGCGGTTCTTGGTTTTGATGGTATGACAGTATTAATCTTATAATTTTGAGTTAATTTATATTCAGCATTTAAATATTTTTGTAATACAGCCGCGGCAAGGGATGAGTCAGAATAAAAAAGGTTGAGAAATAGACTGGACATTCCTCATTTTTAAATTTAGTTATAACACAACCCCGCCAAGGCAAGAGTCATTCAGTTTTGACACAGCCTCTTCATGGGGAAAAATATTCAGTTGTAACATGGTCAATTAAAAAGGAATCAGGAACCAGAAACAGGAAACCAGAAACATTACTCCAGAAGCAGTAAACCATCAACCAACGACTATCAACTAAAAACCAGCTATCCCATGGAAATGTTCTATAGAAGACTCGGCCCGGGCTCTCTATCAAAAGGAACAGGTTCTCCCTTAATCATAATCCATGGTTTGTATGGATCTTCAGATAACTGGCTGACAATTGGCAAAGGGTTATCTGCGGATTTCGAAGTATATCTTGTGGATCTCAGGAATCATGGTAACAGTCCCCATTCTGACCGTCATACCTATGCTCTCATGAAGCTCGACCTGCTTGAGTTCCTTGACAGGCATGATATCGAAAAGACAGTCATTATCGGGCATTCGATGGGAGGGAAGGTTTCGATAGCTTTTGCTGCGGAATTTCCTGAGCGTGTCAGATCGCTTGTGGTGATTGATATCGGCCCAAAAAGTTATCACAGTCTCACAGGCTATTCTCTGCAGGTGATTGAACACATGAATATTCTGAACGGAATGCAGAGCGTTGACTTCAGCACGGTGAAAACAAGGGAAGATATAGAAGCCCAGCTTGAAGTATATGTGAAATCTCCGCGAATAAGGAGTTTCCTGATGAAAAACATCAGGCGCAGCCGGGATAATACTTTTTACTGGAAAATAAACTTGCCTGTTCTGATAAGGGAGCTGCCTGCAATTCTTGAAGGACTGGACCCCGAGATACAGGGCATAACTGGATTCCCTGTGCTTTTTGTCAGGGGAGAAAACTCAGTCTATATTCAGGATGAAGATATCCCTGACATTCAGAAAATCTTTTCTGCCGCTGAATTTGTTACCATCCCCAATGCAGGCCACTGGTTGCATGCCGAACAACCTGAGCTGCTGCTTAAAGAATTGCAGAGATTTCTCAGTCGTGAAGAGTGAAGAGTGAAGAGTGAAAATGTTAAATGACTTAAAGAAATGCCTAAAATTAGAATATAATAGATTATTAAATGGTCGAAGGGTCAAATGGCTAAATTATTGATTATCACCCCCTCTCCCTCTCGCCCTCTCGCCCTCTCGCCCTCTCGCCCTCTTATTCAGGATCAAATAGTTGTCCTAAGGCTTGAATTAATTTCGTGGATAAAATCCAGAATATCTTCCCTTCCAAGGTTTTTGGGTGCTGATGTTTTGAAAACCGGAGGCAGTTCTTCCCATGTCTCAAGGAGGACTGATTCGTAAATTTCCTGGTTTTTACTGAACTTGGTGACAGTTAATTTATCAGTTTTTGTGAAAATCAATGCAAATGGCACCCCGCAATTTCCAAGCCAGGTTATGAAAGCAAGATCAATCTTTTGTGGTTCGAGCCTTGAATCCAGCAGCAGAAAGAGGCAGGTGAGATTCTCTCTTTTCTTTATGTAATCAGTAATAATTGATTGAAATTTTTTCTTCTGCCCCGGCTTTGCCATTACATAACCGTAACCAGGGAGATCCACAAGGTACCATTCACCATTAATAATAAAATGATTGATCAGCCTTGTTTTTCCCGGAGTTGAAGATGTTTTGGCAAGACTGGTCCGGTTTGCCAGCATATTAATAAGGGAGGATTTACCAACATTTGATCTTCCGATAAAGGCATATTCCGGAAGGTCAGACTCCGGACATTTCCCGACACCTGGACTGGAAAGGACGAATTTGGCGGACTTGATTATCATCTAAATTAATTAAGGTTAAACTTAAACATTATGTCATCGATTAAATTCAATGTGCATGGAATAATGGAATACTGGATTCCATCATTCCATTCTTCCTAGCTCCACGTTCTGTCCCAGCTTCTCTCCTCGTCCCATTGTGGGGTGGGAGCAAAATATTCTTCACCCTCACGCAATCTTTTCCTGATTGCATCCTCATTCAAGTCTATACCCAATCCGGGAGTCTCGGGGACTTTTATAAATCCATTGTCAAGAATAGGTTTATCTATCCCTGAAGCCAGATCTTCAAAACCGGGATCGTCGACAAAATGGTGTTCAAGTGCAATAAAATTTTGTGTTGCCGCTGCACAATGGACATTTGCCATCAGGGCAACCGGCGAACCTGCCCAGTGCAGTGCCATCGCAACTCCTTTTTCTTCCGCATAATCACCGATCTTTTTTGTCTCAAGGATACCACCCGAGGAAGCCAGGTCGGGATGTATCATATCAACTGCATGATTGTCGCACAGTTTGATGAATGATTCTTTCAGGTAGATATCTTCTCCGGTAAGAGTAGGGGTTTCAATTGCATGGGTGATCTCTTTCCACTGATCTGTATAGAACCAGGGAATAATATCTTCGAGCCAGGCAAGACGGTACTTCTCGACTGCTTTTCCCAGACGGATGCCATTGTTGACATCAAAATGGCCGAAATGGTCAGCAGCAATCAGCATTTCATAACCTGTTATTTCCCTGACCCGGGCTATGTATTCTTCAAGTTTGTCAAATCCAAGATCGGTTATCTGGATTCCTGTGAAAGGATGCGGGGTCTGTCCATAGGTCATCCATTCATTTGTCCAGCCTTTATCCAGATCCCAGTTATTAGCACCCGACAGTGCACCCGGGATATTCCTGATCAATCCAAGCCCGAAATCGATTTTACAGTATGTGAATCCTTTTTCTACCCTGTCTTTGATCCTTTTTGCAGTGACTTCAGGATCATCGGATGACGGTGTATCAGCATACATCCTGATCCTGTCGCGGTATTTACCGCCCAGTAATTGATATACAGGAACGCCATAGGCTTTGCCTGCCAGGTCCCAAAGGGCAATTTCAATTCCCGAAACTCCTCCGCCGGCCCTTCCATGTCCTCCGAATTGCTTGAGATTCTTAAATATCTGTTCAACACTGCAGGGATTCTTGCCAAGTATGCGGCTCTTGAGGAAAAGAGCGTACGTGGGACTGCCGGCATCCCTTACTTCACCAAGTCCATATATGTCCTGATTAGTATAGATCTTAATCAGCGGTACATTGCCATACCAGGCTATCCGCAGATCAGTAATTTTAAGGTCGGTGGGAGCGGAGCACCTGTTGACCTTCTGCGTAATGAACTCAATCTCCTTAAGCGTGTTATTACTGTTAAAAAACAATCCCATTGCCAATCCCCCAAGTGATGCCTTCCTGAGGAAGTCCCGCCTGTCCGGAGCTTTCGCATTATCTGCGGAATCCTGAAACTGATTTTTGAAGTTTTTCATAACTGTATTTCTAAATTTTAATTGATCTTTATTGATACCAAATCCCTCTCCCCAAACCTTTGACTTGTAATTATGAATTCAGAATTATGAATTCAGAATTATCTGACGTAGACTTCCAGCGCCTTAGCCGTCCCATGAGGAATGAGATTCAGGTTTTTTATGACGGCCGGTATAAGGACAGTCTCACCTGCAACCATAGTTTCTGACAATCCTGATCCATATGTGATATCTATTTTCCCCTCAAGGCACATATAGATGACGAAAGATTCAATTAAGCTATACTCTTTCTCCACCGGCTTATCAAAGTAAAGAAGTCCGGTGGTAAAATATTTGCAATCTGCGATACCCATAGTCTGGTTCAGTGTGAGCTTATAATCGGTCCTATACTTGCCGTAAAATTTAAAATCAATAGCATCAAGAGCAAGTTCGGTATGCATTTCCCTTGGATTACCTTTATCATCCACCCGGTCCCAGTCATAAATCCTGTAAGTTATATCAGAAGTCTGCTGGATCTCAGCAAGCAGGATCCCGGCCCCGACAGCATGCACCCGTCCGGATGGAGTGAAAAAAACATCCCCTGCCTTTACCTTTTCGAAGTTAAGGATCTGTTTAAGGGTTTTGTTTTCCAGATGTTTAAGATAAGTTTCCTTATCCATTTCCCTGTTAAATCCACAGATAAGCTCCGCATGCTTTTCAGCATCAATGATATACCACATCTCGGTTTTACCAAAGGCTTTATGCCTTTTCATAGCCAGCTCATCATCGGGATGAACCTGAACCGAAAGCACATCATTGGCATCAATGAATTTAATAAGAAGTGGAAACTCAATACCGAATCTTTCATAGATCATATCCCCGACAAGATCTCCCATATATATTTCAGTCAGCTCCTGCAGATTATTTCCTGCCAGAAATCCATTTTTGACTTTCGAAATATTCCCCTGCACCGCCGAAATTTCCCAGCTTTCGCCGCACTTATCCGAATCTGTCGGTTTATTCAGGATCTTCTTAAGCCTCGGCCCACCCCAGATTTTATCCTTGAGTATCGGGTGAAATTTAAGAGGATAAAGAGTATTCATAGAAATGAGGATTAGTTCGAATGTGTTTTGCTATAGTTTTTATTGCAAATATTATTTTCTTCTGTAACTAAAGTTTTAGGGTACCATTAGTGTTTTCTGCAATCCTTAAAATCTTATACTGAAATCTACCTCAGTCACCTTCATCCTGACTCACCCCCAGCCGTGGCAGTGTTACAAAAATATTTAAATGCAGAATCTAAATTAACTCAAAATTAGCAGATTAATATTGTCTTTCCATCAAAACTACAAATCGGAGCATAAATCAGCGTTTCCATTTAAATATTTTTGTAATACAGCCTAAGGCTAAAAAGGGGGTGAGTCAGAAAATCGGACCGGATTATGAATTGGTTTATTTTTTTAACT
>JBGPAO010000036.1:0-15420 GCA_041480755.1 Bacteroidia bacterium | reverse complement strand
TATAAAATCCCCAGGCCGTGAATCACTGAATTGTTTGAAATTCGTAATTAATGCTTTGAAATTTGTTATTAAGTTTCCTCAAGATCAAATTTCTTTGCAGCTTGAAAATATTTAATAATTAAGTTGATGAAAAACATTTCATTATTTGTTCTTTTAAATCTTACTTATGTTTCGTTTTCGCAAAAAATTGATAGTACAAAGGTTGCCGGTCATTTTGGAGGTGCGGTCACAGTCACCAATAATGGGATCTCATTTATACCCAATTTTACTCTGGGTAAACCTGCCGCTATATTTGATTTGTCAGTAGGAAGAAAAAGACTCAGCTTTGAACCTCAATTCCGGTTTGCTCTTGAAGGGAAACCCTGGTCTTTCATTTTTTGGTGGCGGTATAAATTATTTCAAACAGATAAGTTTCAAATTAATCTTGGAGCTCATCCTGCACTTTCATTTAAAACTGCATCAGCTACAATAGATGAAACTACAACAGAAACTATAGTGGTTCAACGCTTCCTGGCCGGAGAAGTATTTCCTAATTATTTTCTCACAAAAAATATAAATTTTGGCATGTATTACTTTTATGGTTATGGCGTCGAAAAGGTTGGATTGAAGAACACACATATGGTTTCATTCAGAAGTAATTTTTCCAGCATCGGGCTTTCAGATCAGTTATATATGAAGGTTGCTCCGCAGGTCTATTATTTAAGGATAGATCAAAAAGACGGGTATTATTTTTCCTCATCTTTAGCGCTGGCAATGAGAAATTTCCCTCTTTCGGCCTCTTCAATAATAAATATCCCCATTCAGACAGATATACCGGCAGGTAATAACTTTCTCTGGAATATAAGTTTGATTTACTCTTTCAATAAAGAATATGTTGAAAAATAACAAACATTTCATATTAATCTGTTTGAATTTCGTAAGTTCTTGTTTGTTTTTTGATTTTTTGTGATTATTTTCTTGTTTAAGTTTGTCTCATATTTCAAAGCAAATAATTATGGTTAATAAAATTCAAATACGCAAACTGGGAAAAAGCAATCTTGAGGTTTCGGCTCTCGGGCTCGGTTGTATGGGAATGAGCTTTTCCTACGGTCCTCCTGCTGATAAGCAGGAGATGATTTCACTTATTCGATCAGCTATCGAACGTGGTGTCACGTTCTTCGACACGGCTGAAGTATACGGGCCGTTCATAAACGAAGAACTCGTGGGTGAAGCCCTGGCCCCCTTTCGGGGTCAGGTGGTGATAGCCACCAAGTTCGGCTTCAAACTTGATCCCAACGGGGGTCCTAAGTGGCTTGGTCTTGATAGCCGGCCGGAACACATCAAAAAGGTCGCCGAGGCTTCGCTCAGGCGACTCAGGGTCGATACCATTGATCTGTTCTATCAACACCGTGTTGACCCTGATGTACCAATTGAAGACGTAGCAGGAGCATTGAAGGACCTGATCCGGGAAGGAAAGGTCAGGCACTTCGGTATGTCGGAAGCAAGTGCAAAAACTATCCGTCGTGCTCATGCTGTCCAGCCGGTTACTGCCGTTCAAAGCGAATACTCGCTATGGTGGAGAGAGCCAGAAGCAGAAGTTTTACCGACGCTCGAGGAATTAGGAATCGGTTTTGTACCATTTAGTCCTCTTGGCAAGGGTTTTCTCACGGGAAAAATTAACGAAAATACTACTTTCAGCAGTACAGACTTCCGTAATACCGTTCCACGCTTTACACCGGAAAACAGGAAAGCTAATCAGGCTATGGTTGATTTGCTTAAACAAGTTGCAGAAAGCAAAAATGCCACTCCGGCACAGATTGCACTAGCCTGGCTGCTTGCGCAGAAACCGTGGATTGTACCAATTCCCGGCACCACAAAGCTGGAACGTTTAATAGAAAATATCGGATCAACCTCAGTAGAACTTACGTCCGATGATCTCGATGAAATAAAAATTGCAGCAACAAAAATTACAGTGCAAGGCGCCAGGTACCCGGAAAGTGCTGCAAAACTGGTTGGTCGATAATTCTGTGAGGACAGCAATAAGGTGTTTAGTAACCCGAACCGGACATCAACCAGATGTTTGAATGCAATTTAAAGTTTCTGTTTTTATTTGTTTTACGGCTGAGATTCCAATATTATTGATATACCTGTTTACAAAGTATTATTTTTGAACATCAAATCTCCACTGTTCTGCAATTGCAAAGACAGATTAACAAAATCTTTGAAATGAGAAAACCACGTATTCGCTACCTGATAACCAGTTTGATCCTTTTTTTTCTATTTGCAGGTGTGTATGGAAATGTCAGACTCCCTGTGCTTGTGAGCGACGGAATGGTCATACAGAGAGAAACTAAAATAAACATCTGGGGCTGGGCATCTCCGGGTGAGAAGGTGAGAGTAAGATTTAATAATAAAACCATCAGCACAGTAACAGATTCCAAGGGCAGTTGGAAAGTTATTCTGGCTCCAATGAAAGCGGGCGGGCCTTATACAATGGAGGTGAAAGGCAATAATTCGATCATCATTAAAGACATTCTGGTTGGTGATGTCTGGTTCTGTTCCGGTCAGTCTAATATGGTTTTAAACATGGAAAGAGTAAAAGAAAAATATCCTGATGATATCGCCAGTGCAAGTTTCCCGGAGATAAGAAATTTTTTCATCCCCACTGCATCAGATGTTATCTCAGTCCATGATGATCTGCCCCCCGGGAAATGGATATCAGCGTCACCCGAAAATGTCCCTGGCTTTGGTGCTGTTGCTTTTTTCTTTGCCAGAAGTATTTATAAGGAATATAAGATCCCTGTTGGAATTATCAATTCAAGTGTCGGAGGTACACCAATTGAGGCCTGGATGAGTGAGGAAGGGCTGAAAAAGTTTCCTCAGCTTGTCAGCAGGATTGAGAGTTTTAAAGATACAGCATTTATAAATCCGATACTAAGATCCGCCGCAATGAGAGCTGAATCAGGACAGAAATCTCCTGAGAATACCATAATGAAGGACAGAGGGATGAATGGCCCCAAACCATGGTACGACCCGGCATATGTTCCTGTAAGATGGCATAAATTCTGGCTTCCGGGATACTGGGATGACCAGGGGGTGAGAGGCCTGGACGGCGTAGTCTGGTTCAGGAAAGAAATCGATGTGCCGGCATCGATGACCGGCAAGCCTGCTAAGTTATTTATGGGACGCATTGTGGATGCAGATGAGGTTTATGTGAACGGAGTTCTTTCAGGATCTGTTACATATCCGTATCCTCCGCGGAGGTATAATCTGCCGGCAGGATTATTAAAGCCGGGTAAAAACATTATTGTAGTCAGAGTAACTAACTATTCAGGAAAGGGAGGATTTGTGCCTGATAAACCTTACTGGCTTGTTGCCGGTAACGACAGCATTGACCTGCGGGGCGACTGGCTTTATAAGGTCGGACAGGTTTTCAGTCCCGTTGATCCTGTATCTGTGAAAGGTACACCTGTTCTAGTAATGCAGAATGAACCAACGGGTCTCTATAATACAATGGTAGCACCTGTAATAAATTGGCAGATCAAAGGCATTTTATGGTACCAGGGTGAAGCAAATACAGGTAAGCCTCAGGAGTATCATCAACTGCTTCCTGCAATTATTTCTGACTGGAGAAATAAATGGCAACAGGGTCCAATCCCGTTTCTTTATGTACAATTGGCCAATTTTATGGAAGTCCAGTATCTGCCTTCCGAAAGTAACTGGGCCGAGTTAAGGTTCGCACAACTAAAAACATTATCTGTGCCTAACACGGCTATGGCAGTTACAATTGATGTAGGTGAATGGAACGATATACATCCTCTTGAAAAGAAAGTTGTCGGGGAACGATTAGCCCTGGCTGCCCGCAAACTTGCTTACGGCGATGAAAAAATTGTATACTCCGGACCCATTTATAAATCATTAACTAAAGATGGAGACAGGATTATAATTGAATTTGATCATACCGGTAGTGGTCTAATGGTAAAAGGAGGGGGCGATTTAAATTATTTCGCACTGGCAGGAGCAAATAAAAAATTTGTATGGGCAGAAGCAATTATCGAAAACAATCACGTTGTTGCAAGGAGCAAGGAAATTCCTGATCCGGTCTATGTGAGATATGCGTGGGCCGATAATCCTGAAAGTGCAAATTTGTATAATATCGAAGGGCTGCCTGCTTCTCCTTTTGAGGCGGGTGTTCATGCAGTGTGGTTGATATTTAATGCCAGAGGAAACGACAGTTATAACCTGGATTGGTTTAAATTTGAATAAATATTCTGTTAAAGATATGCATAGTAAGATTGTAAGATTTTTGCTTCTGATTGCACTTATCTTTAATGCTTGTGACAGGATCTATTTACAGCCTGCTCAACAAGATGAAAAATGGTCATTTGTTGTATTCAGCGATGTTCAGGATGGATATGGAGTCTTCAGCAAATTGTCAGAAAATATTGGTAATCTCAAGCCAGTTCCTCATGCTGCTTTCTGTTGTGGGGATATAATGTACTATTCAGGAAACGAAGCGGAATGGTTAAGTTTCGAAAATGCCGCAAAATCAATCAGGCAAAATATGCCACTGTTTTTTGCACGTGGAAACCATGATGGAAATGATTCTGCATCCGAAGATATCTTACACCTGCATGCCAACCTCACTTCAGATCATTTTTATTATACACATTCTGAAGGGAATACTTTATTCATAGTACTTGATATTTATGAGAGAGGAAAAGAGGGAGCAATTATTGGTGAACAATTGAGATGGCTTCAAAATCAGCTTGATTCAGCTGGCTCAAATCCTTCTGTTTCCAATATTTTTATTCTGATGCATCGTCCTCTTTATCCGCAGGGAAGACACAAAGGGGAAAACCTTAGCAACGCAGATGATCTTCATCAGTTGTTTCTGAAGTACAATAAAATCCGTGCAATTATTGCCGGACATGATCATTTATTCAACAAATATGTAAAGGATGATTTAATATACTTAACTACAGGTGGCGGTGGCGGACCATTGTACCATGGATATGGAGGAGATTATCATCATTTTTTGAAAGTATCTTTTTATGAAGATACAACACAAATAAATGTTAAAACCATAGATATTTTTAATGAGACCATTGATGACTTTGACTTATAGTATGCTGATTATTCTAAACTGTTTATAATTTATTAAAATCATTAACTCCGGATAAATAGTGAGATGAGGTAATAAATACCCCCGCTAAGGACCATTGTCCCGGGAATGGTAAATATCCATGCAAGAACAATGTTTGTGGCAATTTTCCAACGCACTGAGGAGAATCCTTTAGTCAATCCTACTCCCATTATTGATCCTGTAATTGTATGAGTTGTGCTCACCGGGATTCCTGCAAATGTACTGCCAATAACAGTCAGGGCACCTGCAGTTTCTGCGCAGAATCCCTGAACTGGCTTAAGATGAGTAAGTCCGGATCCCAGTGTTTTTATAACTTTCCACCCCCCTGACAGGGTACCCAGGGCGATAGCAGTATAACATGAAAATATAACCCAGTGAGGTATATAAAAATCTGATCCAAGGCGTCCGGTGCTGAATAAAAGGACAGCAATGATACCCATAGTTTTTTGGGCATCATTTGAACCATGACCAAGGCTGAATACTGCTGATGAAACCAGCTGCAGGGTTCTAAATAAGGAATCGACCCGGCGTGGGGTGCTCTTGCGGAAGATGATCATAGTAAGTATCATAATAAAAAATCCAAGTACAATTCCAATCAGTGGAGACAGTATAATAAACAAAAGGACTTTAGTGATCCCTGCAGGAATGAGAACAGCTGTGCCTCCTTCAATGAGAGCCGGGCCTATCAGCCCACCGATCAGGGCATGAGATACACTGATAGGAAGGCCAAAATGTGTACAGGTATATACCCATATTACTGCACCAATCAAAGCTCCCAGAATAATGTATTCATTTATAATGGCAGGGTCCACAATACCCTTTCCGATTGTTGTTGCAACATGTACACCAAATAAAAAAACTGCAACGAAATTAAAAAAGGCGGCCCAGATTACAGCAACTATAGGTGAAAGCACTTTGGTCGAAACAACTGTGGCAATGGAATTAGCCGCATCGTTCATTCCATTTAAGAAATCAAACAGAAGGGCAATAACGATAGCAATGATGACGACATATGACATATCTGCAAAGTTAAGTTGATTTAATTATAATCATTAGTATAAAGTTTAATAAGATCAATGTTCAGGTTCAATCCCTTTAGCTTTTAAACCAGAATGCCTTATTATCTTGGCATCAATTATAAAAATAATAGATTCTGAGATGTTAGCTATGTGACCGATGATCCTCTCCAAATTGCGAATAATAAGGATCAAATCAGTGGCAATGATAATAACGTCTGATTTTCGGGTTATATCCAATACAATTTCATTAAAAATCGTTTTGCAGTCTTCCTCCCTCTCTTTGCATTCTTCAAGAATCTGAAATGCTAGCGCGGAATTTTCATTGTTGAATGCCTCTATGACCTGGTTGAATGATCTCCGGATATGTTCCAAAAGCTCTGGTATTTCGTACTTCTTCAGAATCTTGGGATACTGGCTGATAGATTCAGAACGATAAGTTATTTCATAGGACATATCACTAATTCGTTCCATTTCAGTTCCGATTCTTAAAGAAGCCATAATAAAACGCAAATCACCGGCAACAGGCTGTGTCAGGGCGAAAATCCGCTGGCATAATTTATCAATCTTTATGTCCAACTTATCAATCTTATTTTCGTCCTGTTTTATTATTTCAACGAAATCCGTATCGCCTTTAAGTAAAACCTTGAACGATTTATCTAGCTGACTGTCAACTAGATTAAGCATTTTGACAATACGTTTCCGCAATTTAATCAGTTCCGATTCAAAATATGTTTGCATAAAATTGATTAATTAAAGATTATTTATTACTTAAAATTTAATTGTAATCATCAGGTTGCAGGTTACAAGTTATAACTTGCAACTTGAAACACATTATTTGTACCATAATTTTAATTCTTTAATAGGATATTCTCTTTGTTTCTAGCCGAATCTTCCTGAGATATAATCCTCCGTTTGCTTCTTTGCCGGATTAGTAAAAATAGTTCTTGTTTTATCAATCTCTACCAGCTCCCCCAGGTAAAAAAATGCTGTTAAATCACTGGTACGGGCAGCCTGTTGCATATTATGAGTAACAATAATGATTGTATAACATTTTTTCAATTCGTGTATTAACTCTTCAACTTTGAATGTTGATAAAGGATCGAGTGCACTGGCTGGTTCATCCATTAAAATTATTTCAGGATTGACAGCCAGTGTCCGGGCGATGCAAATACGTTGTTGTTGTCCGCCAGACAGACTTAACGCCGACATATGTAACCGGTCTTTCACTTCATCAAAAATAGCCGCTTTCTTAAGCGAATCTTCCACAATTTCGTCCAGCCGTTTTTTGTCCTTTATTCCGTTTATCCGGGGGCCATATGCAATATTATCATAAACAGATTTGGCAAAAGGATTCGATTTCTGAAAAATCATACCTATCTTTTTTCTCAGATTGACAACATCAATATTATTCTGGTAGATATTTACATCATCCACCAGTACTTCTCCTTCGACACGTGTATTATCAATCAGATCGTTCATCCTGTTGATAGTCCGGAGAAAAGTAGATTTACCGCAACCCGACGGGCCAATAAATGCGGTAACCTTATTCTCGGGGATGTTCATGCTTATATCTTTCAAAGCTATGTTTGTCCCGTAATAAAAGGATAAATTTCTGACACTGACTTTCGCTTCTTTCATTGGGATTAATGTGCTTTCTTTCTTATTCTGTATCTAAGGATAACTGCAACCATACTTAAGGAAAATGTCAACAGTAGTAGTACCAGTGTAGTTGCAAATTGAATTGGTAATGTTTCATCTACATTGGTTGACTGTGTTGACATGATGTATATATGATAACCTAATGACATGAACTGGTCACTCAGTGAATGCGGAAGTTCGGCAAGATAATAGGCCGCACCGGTAAATAATATCGGGGCAACTTCACCTGCACCCCGGCTGATAGCCAGGATAGTCCCTGTGAGAATACCTGTATACGAGCCCGGCAATACAACCTTTTTTATGGTCTGCCACCGGGTGGCGCCAAGCGCCAGGCTTGCTTCACGCATATCATCAGGAATGGTTCTGATAGCTTCTTCAACTGATACGATAACCACCGGAAGTGTTAACAAAGCCATTGTCAGGCTTGCCCATAGAATATTTGGTTGTCCCCATCTCAGTTCTCCCCCATAAAAAATGTTGTCGAGCTGTAATCCGACGAATTTGATGAAAAATCCCAGGCCAAATAATCCGAAAATAATGGAAGGTACAACCGCCAGTGTTTTAACCGCAAAACGGATGGTTTTTGCGAAAACCGATTTTTCCGATGCATATTCAGCAAGATATATGGCTGTAATGGTACCAAATGGAACGGCCGCTATGGTCATAATCAGGGTCATTAAAGCCGTACCAACTATAGCAGGTAAAATACCCCCTTTTGTCATACCATCCTTAGGGAATTCTGTCAGGAACTCCCAGGTAAGATTCTCCCAACCACCAATAATGATAACTGCCAGGATTGATATAATAATAAGAATGATCAGCAGGACGCAAATACCTGTTAAGCTTTTTATCAATGTATCCTTTATAACTCTGCTGGCAATAATTTCCTTCATTCTTATGAAAATTTCTCAAAATTCATTTACCCTGGATGCGCCTGACCACTTTGTTTTTAAAATAAAATTCTGCAACTGCATTTAAAGCAAAAGTAAAAATGAACAATAATGAACCAATCAGGAACAAAACGCTGTAATGTGTATCTCCAAAAACAACTTCAGCCATTTCCGCACCGATGGTAGCAGAAAGAGTCCTGACCGAATCAAACGGATTGGCAGAGATAATTGCCGCATTTCCGGTAGCCATCAGGGCAATCATCGTTTCCCCGAAAACACGTCCGATCCCCAGCAAAACCGCCGCAAATATCCCGGGTGTTGCCGCCGGTAATACTACTGAAAATGCTGTCTGACGTATGCTTGCACCTAATCCCAGGCTGGCTTCAATATATGTGCTGGGAACAGCCGTTAATGCATCCTCGGTAAGTGTATATATGATCGGAATGGCAGCAAGTCCCATTGCAATAGCTCCAACAAATCCATTCAGCCGGCTTGAATATCCCAGGAGATTCTGAAAGAAAGAGGCCAAAACCATCAATGCAAAAAATCCGATCACAACGGATGGAAATCCTGCCAGTAATTCAATTACGGGTTTAATATACTCTTTCAACCGGCGTGGAGCGAACATAGCCGTGTACAGTGCTGCAAAAATTGCTACAGGAGCGGCAAACAGAATTGAAAGTATAGTAACCTTTAATGTCCCCACTATTAAAGGCAATAAACCATACCTGGGATTATCAGAAACCGGCTGCCAATCCTTTGAAAACAGGGTTTTTACAGGGTTTTCTGTTTCCCCCCCTGTGCTCACATACCCGCTGTTTACCGAATTGCCCTCGTCTGAACTATTAGCCTGATAAGAACCGGTCAGACTATCGCCGTACCTTTCAGGTTGTAATATATCCTGATTATCATCAGGAAAATAACTTTCAGGTTTTAATTCATTTGCATTGTTAATAATGGCCTCTGTATGTGTAATTTGTTTTTCATGCCTGTTATTCCCGGTGAACATGGGCAATGTCTCGCGGAAAACAAAAAGAAATATCAGTATTACAATGGCAATTGAAAAAAATGCCACTGATTTAATAAATTTTTCAGCAAACCAATCTGAAAAACGAAATTGTTTTTTAATGATTGATTTGCTGAAATTTTTATTTTTCCTGGTATGTTGCCTTTTACTAACTTTTAATTTTCTGTTCATTCAAAGTTTAGAATTCATTCTTCATTACGGGGGCAGATTTAACCAGTTTTATGGAACTGGTGCCTCATTTTACCGGAAAATATCCAACCTCAGTGATTATCTTTTGCCCATCAGGGCTTAAAATCCAGTCGATATATTTTTTCAGTTCTCCGGCAGGCCTGTTCCTCAGATACATATACAGATAGCGTGTGATCGGATATTGGTTCTTAGCTATATTATCTGCTGTAGGAAAATATGCTTCACTGCCGGAATCTTTTTTTACTTTACAGTGTTTTACACCTACTGCATAAGCAGCTCCGCCATATCCGATCCCGTTCTTATCTTTTTTTACTGCATTAACGACTGCAGCCGTTCCGGGAAGGGTCTGACAGCTTGCAGCATAATCAGCTTTAACCACCTCATCCTTAAAATAAGCATAAGTCCCTGAACTGTTCTCACGGCCGTAGAGCCTGATTTCAGCATCCGCACCACCCACTTCTTTCCAGTTGGTAATTTTTGCAGTATATATATCGCTCAACTGCTGCAGTGTAAGTTCTTCCACTTTATTCAATTCATTGAGGTAAATAGTAATACCGTCTTTTGCACAGGGGATTTCAACACCCAATGTATTGTATCTGCTTTTTAATTTCTCCATCTCAGATTGTTTAATCGGACGGCTCGAGTTAGCTATATCGGTAGTTCCGTTAATCAAAGCGGCGAGGCCAACCCCGGAACCACCACCGGTGACCTGGATTGAGGTTTCAGGATGCTGTTTCATATAAATTTCAGCCCAGCGCTGGGCCAGAATAACCATAGTATCGGAACCTTTAATGGTAATTTTGGTCTGCATCATGAAAGCTGTGGACATTATAATCACAGCTGAAAATAACGCTATCAGGAACAACTTATTCTTTTTCATTTTTTTATCTTTTAAAGTTTACGTAACATGAATTAAAATTTAGCCTGGATCCGTATTCCCAATACATTATCCTTCAACTGATCAGTTGTAGTGGAATTCGTTTCATTCCTGGACACTTCATATTGGAGTGTCATTCTTATATTATCGTTAAGATAATATTGCCATGTCAGATCCAGCGTACTATAGGTAATATCTTTACCCGCTTCATCACCGGATAATTTTGAATTTGGATCGAAATAATCATAGCGTGCTACAAACTGATTTTTCTTTCCGATATTTTTAATGAAATAGACATAGTAACCGGCAAAGTTTTTAATCTTATAAGGATTCGTTTTTGAATCGCCCGGAAAGGCATTTTTACCTTTTATATATTCGCCTTTCAATGACATGCCTCCTAGGATATCATAATAAATCTGAACTTCTCCACCTGCCCAATGCTTGTCCAGATAAGAACCCGGTGTTATGCTTATACTGTCCATCTGATTCTCATAATCCAGGATATATTTTGTCTTAGCCATCAGGGAGCCATAATATCCATGTGCACCTACATCAATTCCAATACCTGCTCCCGGTAATTTAAAAGAATAAACAGCACGGGCCATAAAGTCTTTTCTGGTATCCACATCCTTTGCTTCTTTACCTGTGAAATTGCCATTAAGCATGGCAAGCTGCAGTTTTAACGGGATTTGTGAAGGAAGATATTCCAGCTTTAACCCTATCTCCCTTTCACCCGGATATATCGTCCGGATCACACGCGAACGTTCCAGCACTTCACGCTGACTTGATGAATATTCCACTTCATAGTTGGGTCTGTTAAACTGACCAGCCCATAGCGAAAGGCTTTTTAACCTGGGAATATTTACTACTGCATATGCATCTTTGAGTGACAAATTGCCGGTGCTGAAATCAGGTTGAAGGACAAATTTCACACCATCGGTTGCTTCATAAGTAAATTTGATCCTTGCTCTTCTGATGTAAAGTGTATTGGTCGGATCATTTGTTTTGACAAGGTCTTCCTGATAATTTTCAAATTGGGCCTGAATATAACCCGAGATTTTAATTTTGTTAAGTTTCCCCAGGTCGCTTTCATTCAGTAAAACCCGTTCGTCGAGTGAATTGATCTTCCCCTCATCGATATCAATCCGCTCACTGATTGAATCAGGACTGATTTGCGAATATCCGATGAAGGTAACTGCTGTAGCAAGAAGTACCGTAATAACTTTTTTCATAGGATTGATTTTAAATATTTATTGGTTTTCCTGGGCAAAAATCGATAGTCCTTATTACAGCGATACTTCATTTACATTATATTTATGTTGCAATTGGATTAAAAAAATGTTTCAATTAATGGCCGAAAATCCGGATTAAATGTTAAATCTTTATTTCTTTTAGATTATATAATTGTTTCAGTTTTATTAAAATTTCGTTACAATTGGATACTAATTTTTGTAATAATCTTGTAACAAAATTGAAATACTCATGTATTTGGTTTAATTTTATTTTGCCTCATAATATGTTGTAATTGTGAATAAAGATCCTTATACTATTCTGGCTGTTGATGATGAAGAAGATATATGCGAGATCATTAAATTTAATCTCGAAGCGGAAGGTTACCGGGTAGAAACATCAATGTCAGCAGAAGAAGCTTTAAAAAAGCCACTTAAGAAATATCATCTGTTTATCCTCGATATTATGATGACAGGAATGTCGGGTTTCAGACTCGCAGATGAAATCCGTAATAAAAGAAAACTGGAGACTCCTATTGTTTTCCTTACAGCCAAAAATACCGAGAATGATAAGTTGACAGGATTTTCTTTAGGAGCAGATGATTTTATAACCAAACCCTTTTCAGTACGCGAACTTGTAGCAAGAGTTAAAGTGATATTCCGTCGCCCCGAATCCCGGCAATCTGACGACTTATCAAACATTAAAATAGCAGGCATTGAGCTTGATCAGGTAAAAAAAAGATTGTGTATTGAAGGAGTAAAAATTAGTCTGACACCACATGAGTATCAGATTATGCTACTGTTGTTAAAAAACACAGGTAAGGTTTTTGCGCGGGAGGAAATTCTGAATTATGCCTGGAAGGAACATAGTTATGTTATTGACCGGACTGTGGATGTACATATGACACGGTTAAGAAAAAAACTTGGTGAATACGGTAAATATATTATAAGCCGGTCAGGCCATGGATACTGTTTTGAAATTGAATAATACAAAATGAAGCCTATTTCTAAATACAGAAGGAAGCAGATCATATATTTATCCGTCATTTTTGTTTTATTCATAACAACAATAATTCTCCTGGAATACCGTCATGAAAAACGTTACCGGACCAGTGCACTGAATAAAGAATTGGAAGGTTATACTGAACTTATTAATAATTACATTTGCAATAATGTGCCGGATGAGAATTATCTTATTCCGGCATTAGATTCCCTCATCTCAATTTTCCCTGACAAAAATATGAGGACAACCGTTATTGATCCGGACGGGAAAGTACTATATGATTCAGAAGTGAAGAACCCTGCAGAGTTGGAAAACCACCTTTTACGACCTGAAATACAAAATGCTTTAAAACATACAACCGGCTCTGATATACGAATATCCGCCTCAACCGGTATTAAGTATTATTATTTTGCCAGGCGATTTGAAAAGTATTTTTTAAGGATGTCCGTTGTATATAATATTGAAGCCAGGCAGCTCATTGAACCTGACAAAATTTCGCTATTAATTATTATCATCCTGTTTTTTATTACATCACTTACTTTGGTTTATGTGACCGACAAATTCGGGGAGTCAATATCAGTACTTAAAAAATTCACTCTTAAAGCAATTGCGGATAAACCCATCGATGAGGATTTAACATTTCCTGAAAGTGAACTCGGGATAATAGGTAAAGATATTGTTGGCATTTATCAGAAATTAAATAATGCCAAACATGAACTTCAGTCTGAAAAAGAAAAACTGATAAGGCATCTTAACATGCTGGACGAAGGCATTGCAATTTTTTCAAAAGATAAAAAAGTGATCACCAGTAATAGTAATTTTATTCAATACATTAATTTTATTAGCGACCAGCTGGTTTATTCAGCTGAGAACTTTTTTAGTATACCGGATTTTTCTCCGTTTTTTGGTTTTATCAAAACATACACAGAAACCAATAATCCTGATCAGGGAATTCAGCCTTCATATGAAATTAATATCAACAAAAATGGCAAGTTTTATAATGCAAAATGTGTTTTATTTCCGGATAAAAGCTTCGAAATTATTTTAAGGGATACGACAAAACCCGCCAAACGAAAACTGTTGAAACAGCAGATGACCGAAAATATTGCCCATGAACTGAAAACACCGGTAAGTTCCATTAAAGGCTTACTGGAAACGGTTCTTAATAATAAACTTGATAAAGCAAAACTGATAGATTTCATACGCAGAGCATACTCTCAAACCTGTCGGCTGACTGACCTGATTGATGATATTTCATTGCTTACAAAAATTGAAGAGGCCGGGAATCTTTACAGAATTGAGAAAGTCAATTTATACCAGGTGATTATAAACGTAATGGGTGATTTACAGGAACAAATAAGAGAACATCATATCAAAATTGAATTAAATATTTCTGAAAATATTGAACTCGATGGAACCCCGATTTTATTATATTCCATTTTCAGGAACTTAATTGAGAATGTAATAAATCATGCAGGGGAAAACGTAAAAGTAAGAATAGACAAGTACACAGAAGATCCGGGAAATTACTATTTCTCATTTTCCGATAACGGAACCGGCGTCCCTGATAAGGATATACCCCGTTTATTTGAAAGGTTTTACCGGGTCGATAAAAGCCGTGACCGTAAAAGTGGTGGAACCGGCCTGGGTCTTTCTATTGTTAAAAATGCCATCCTGTTCCATAAGGGTGAAATATCAGTTAAAAACAGAAAAGAAGGTGGCCTGGAATTTCTCTTCTCCTTAAAAAGGAATCTTGAATGAGATAAAAAAAGAGTTCTATTACGTGGTATGATAGCGGATATTATTGAGCCCGGTATCCAACCCTTGGTCCAACGGTCTTACGAAGCAATAATTCTGTAAATCCTTCTTTCACAAAATTATCCAGTTCGCCTACCAGTTTAAAACCAAATTCATAATACAGCTTTATAGCACCTGCATATTGTCTGTATGTATCCTGAAAAAGTCCCACAGATCTGCAGAATGACAAAACCGGCAATATCTTTTCCATAATCTATAATATAGATTTCTTTGCAGTCCCCTTCAAACGCATTAAGGCACTGGTCATAATTCATCCCCAGCGTAATCCAGGGGTCTGTTTTTGACATCATCAAAGCACAGACACCAAAATCTTTGGGATCGTTTGTGATATTGATAACAAACTTTTTTTTCTGCAAGATTATTTTTTCTTTTTGATGATAACCAGGAATAAAATAGTCAGCAATGCATTTACAAAAATATTCATAAACCCGAAATCAAAATTAAATACCCGGACAAAATATCCATTTAGTAACCAGGTAAAAAGTGCAGATGAAACACATGACACGGGAACCCACTTCTCTTTAAATTTTATTTTCGAAAATAGTCCTGTCAGGTATAACCCTAGGAGTGGTCCATATGTATAC
>JBGPAO010000035.1:0-15546 GCA_041480755.1 Bacteroidia bacterium | reverse complement strand
GTAGCAGCCCGGATTTTTGACCTGGCTGAAATCCAGTTCAAAATAGTTATTGAAGTTCCCCCATCCTTTTGGTTCTGCTTTTTCCAGCGGAGCTTCCAGAACGGTTTTTCCTGACTTCAAATCAATGACCTTAAAAGATCCCCGCACCTGATTATCTGTAAACGCAATAGCAATTTTATTGTCTCCGGGCAGGTATCCGGCCTGGTTTACGCGCAGGTAGACTTGGGCATCAGCAGAGGTCTGAGTCAGAAACAGAAAGATCAGCATACCCGTTAAATATGATATTTTCATGTTCCGGATTAAATTACCCTGTGATGAATAAATTTCTGAGTTGATGATGCAATATAAAAAAAAGAGGCTCTCGACAGCCTCTTTTTTTATCTTATTTATCGAATAATTCTAAGGGCCGACATTGCCTGATGCATTATTGGTAAATGTATTGCTGGTGAGGGTAGGATTGGCATTTGTTCCCAGATAGATACCCCAATTTTCAGAATCGCTTATATAGCAGTTTGAAATCGTGGGTACCCCGACTACTGAATTTTCAACAGTCAGGTTCCCGGACCAACTGCTGTAGCCCCCAGCAAATGAAATATTACAATAATCCAGTACAGTTTGTGCCCCGGTCCCATCATAGAACCATATTCCGTTCCAGTCGCCTGGATTTTCAAATCCCGCAGGAGCGGCGGAGGTGAAAGTAATTTTATTCTCAGATGTACCCTGTGCTATCAGCGTTCCAAAGCTGTCACCGTTGTAAGCAACATATATTCCGGCACCCTGGGCGAATTTTACGGTGGCACCCGCTTGTATGGTAAGCTTGGCTCCCGTAGTGCTCTGTATGTACATATCTCCTGTAACTATATAGGGAACTCCGTGTTTGAGCCATGTGGCATTAGCCTGAACAATATCATTACCTGTTACCTCAATGCCCGGTCCGGTATTGAAAGTATTTCCAGCACCTATAGTATGAGCATAGTTGGCATATATCTGAATCGGATCGGTAGCATTGTCTTCAAAAGTATTGTTCTCACAGGCAGTAAAATATCCTTCAACTCCCAGTGTGATGCCATAGGTCTTACTGTTCGTAATATTACAATTTTTGAAGCTGACACCTGATTCTTCAATATTTACCTGTCCGGTATAGCTTGTGTAATTTCCACCGTATTCGATGTCACAGTAAGTGAATGAAGAACTACTGCCCGCTCCGTTATAAAATCCTATAAAAGCCCAGTCACCGGCTGTTTTTGATCCTGCAGGTGCAGCTGATGTGAATCTTATTCGTGCCTGTGAAGTGCCGTCGGCAATCAGTGAGCCGAACATACCGCCACTGAATGCAACATAAATTCCGGTATTTTCCACCAGCTGAATTTCGACTCCGGGCTGAATGGTCAGTACAGCACCGGATACAGCCTGGATATAAAGGTCATCGTTGAGTATGTACGGACAACTCTGTTTCAGCCAGGTAGCACTGGCTTGTTCAAATTCACCCCCCTCGACCAGTATACCTTTGTCCGTTGTGATGGTATTCCCTGTTCCGATAGTGTGTACATAGTTTCCGGAAATATCGATGGGATAAGTACCATTATCTTTCACCGTATTATTGGTGAAAGATCCGAACCACGCACCTGAGCTTAAAGAAATGCCATATTGCTCCGAATATTGAACAGTGCAATGATCTATGTTTATATGGACTTCATCCAGAAGGATTTCTCCAATGTAACTGGTGTATCCGCCTCCGTATTCCACGGTACAATATTGCATAGAGCTGGAGGCAGAGGCTCCGTCATAGAAACCGATAAAATACCAGTCACCCGGAGATTTGCTGACTGCTGAAGAAGTAAATGTAATTGGTTTGGTGGCAGTACCGTTGGCTATCAGTGTAGTTCCCGAAACGCCCCCGTTATAACCAAAATAGAGACCTGTATTCTCATTGAACTTAATAACAGCTCCCGGTTCAATGGTCAGTATACAGTTATCAACATATACATCACCGGTTATCAGGTGAACTCCCTCAATCCAGGTCTCATCGGAGGCGATGTTCCCTGAATGTTCAATGGCCTGGGGTGCCATAACCGAAACATTCTTTGAATCCTCATCTGTATCGCTTTCACTATTGGTGACAGTCAAAGTCACTGTAAAGCTGCCTGCTTCAGAGTAGGTGTGGGAAGGATTGACCTGGGTGGATGTTCCCCCATCTCCGAAATCCCATGCGAAACTAACGGCATTTTCAGAACAGGATGAACTAAAATCGGCAGAAATCCCGGCAATTATTCCCGTGGGTGCCGTGAAACAAGCTTTCGGAGCATTCGGCGTTGGCTCATTATTATCACATGATACTAATGCTGTGATCAAGAAAAAGATGGACAATCTGATAATTTGTTTCATATGTAATTATTTTTAAGGGATAAGTTTAAATCTATCAGCCAGTAGAAAATCAAATAACTTTTCTGTTATTAATGAATTCCGTTTAAGATGGTTATACAAATTTAACATTTTATTCTTACTTTTCGAATGGTTTATGAATTTTGACTGTTGCAATTTGTAATTATATTTGCTTACCATAAACCTTATTTATCACAACTAAATCCTGACTTCTATGACACATAAAACCTGCAACCAATTGTTAATCTTTGCGGCCATTGTCACATCAGTTATTGTTTTTTCATCATGCACAAAAAGCGATAACTGGCCGCAGTTCCGGGGACCTGCCTTTAATATGACCACAACCGGGCAAAATCTCCCTGTTCAGTGGGGAAAAGATACCAATGTATTATGGACATACGATTTTGAGGGACAGAGCTGGTCATCACCGGTTATCTGGGGAGATAAGGTCTTTATATCATCAGCTGTAGGAGTTAAAGCAACACCAATAGGAGTATTTGAACACAGGGAGGAACCCGAGCCTGATGAAGCCGATACTTCAGGGGCCGGCCGGGAAAGACCACAGAGACCTCCTCAACCGGGCGGTGCTCCAGGGGCAGGACAGGAAAGGCCGCAGGGACCTCCGCCACCGGATACAAGCTATTTGGAGGAAATTTACAGATGGGAGGTAACATGCCTTGACCTGAATACAGGGGAGGTTATCTGGAAGGAAACTGCATATGAAGGAAGTCCTAGGACCGGGATAAATCGCGGCGGCAGCAGTTGGGCAAATGAAACCCCTGTAACGGACGGCAAAAGGGTATATGCATATTTCAGTACAATTGGCATGTTCTGTTATGACATGGATGGCAAACTATTATGGCAGAAAGACCTGGGAGCTTACAAAACTATGTTTGAATGGGGAACCGGATCTTCACCGATTGTGTACCATAATATTGTATATCAGCAGGTTGATAATGAAGAAAACTCGTTCATTGTGGCTCTTGATGCTGCAACCGGTGAGCAGGTCTGGAAAGCTGAGCGTGATGAAAAGACTACTTATAGCACGCCGGTGATCTGGAAGAACAGTAAAAGGACAGAACTGGTTGCGGGCGGTAAAACTGCACGTTCTTATGACCTGAAAACAGGGAAAGTTTTATGGCAAATGAAGGTCAGCGGTGATATGAGCATCCCATCACCTGTTCCGGATGGGGATCATATTTATTTAGCCAATGCCGGCGGGCGTGAAAACCCTGGAACTTTATGCATGGTGAAGGCAGGGGCTGAAGGCGATATAACACCGGATCCGGGGACAGTGGCAAACGACTGGATTCAATGGGGAAACCTGCAGGCGGGAACGGGAAATCCCACACCTCTCGTATATAACGGACTGGTTTACGTATTAACTGGACCCGGAGGGGAAGTCACCTGTTTCAATGCTCTTACAGGGAAGCAGATGTATAAAGAAAAAGCCGGAAAAGCTGCAGGCTGCTGGGCTTCACCATGGGCCGCAGGTGATAATATTGGTTTCATCGATGAAAGAGGCCTTGCTACTTTGATCAGGGCCGGGGAAACTTTTGAAATTGTGGCACAGAACAGGCTTGGTGACAGGTTCTGGGCATCACCCGCGATTGCAGGCGGCAAATATATTTTCAAAGGAGCGGAACGTATCTATTGTATAGGACTTTAGTAATTACTGAGACTGATAATCTATAATTCGAAAGCCGGTTCTGAAAGAACCGGCTTTTTTTATCGCAGCTTTTTTCATACCTTACTTTAAATTTATTTAATAAAAAACTTATCATTGAAAATCTCCCCTTAAACATAAATCCTGTTTTATGAAAGCAAAATTTGTATTCATGTTTTCAGTCATTTTTATTTGTACTGCCAACCTGTACGGACAATCTGATATAAAAGATATCATCCGTCAGGGTAGTATTATCAGATCCAGCCTGAACGATATCCTGTATCCTGATGATATCCTGAAACAGGATCCCTTAAAAGAAACTGGAATAAGAAAGTCAGTCAACGAAGATTTCGGAAATACTCCTGACTGGATCTGGGCAAAACAATTTGGCGGGTCTTCACCGGATGCCGGAACAGCCGTCACATCAGATGCGATGGGAAATATTTATGTTGCCGGCTATTTCTCAGGGATTTTAATTACTGGCAATGACACCCTGGAAAGTACGGGTACAGCTGACATGGTTATAATGAAACTCAGTCAGACCTGCTATCCTCTATGGATCAAACATGTGCCGGTATCTGCAGGCAAATCAATTATCCCTGAATCCATCTGCCTGGATAATTCAGGAAATATTATTGTGTCTGGATATTTTGATGATCAGACTATTGAAATTGAAGGAACATTAATGAATCGAGCCGGGAAACAGGATATTTTTACTGTTAAATTCAACAGTTCCGGTGGCATTATCTGGGCAAAAAATTATGGGGAATCAGGTCGTACTTTTAGCGGTTCAGGAATTAAATCTGATGCCAGCAATAACTACTACTTAATATGCTCGGAAGGATCGTATTCTACAACTATGTATACTACAATGATAAAGTATAATTCCAGCGGGCAATTGTTATTTAACCATTCAAAAGAGAATTGTAAATACCAGGATATCGAAATCTGTACTAACAGTATTTACCTTGCAGGTTGGATTAAAAATTATGCTGAATTCGGGGATTCAATCCTGAATCCTGGTTTCGTTACGGTATTCATTGCGAAATCTGATCTTCAGGGCAATTTTGTATGGGCCATAGGTCCAAAATATACTGAAACAGCCTGGCGGTGGGATGAGATGTCGGATATTGCTTCAGGTAATGATGGGAATATTTATATTACCGGACTTACATCGAGTGGTTCAATCTGGGGCAATGATACCATTAAGGAAAATAGTTTTCTGCCCTTCATAAGCAAAATCAGCCCTGCTGGTCAGATCATCTGGGCAAAATCACCGGAGGAGACTGGTTATTACCACTTTAATCACCTATTTCTGGATACCCAGAACAATATTTATATAACCGGCGATTCTTATGATACAATAACCTATGATGGTGTGGTTATTCCCCCTTATTATTATGTGCTGAAATGTAATTCTGATGGTCAGGGTTTATGGGCTAAAAAACTGGATTTCGGACCAAAATCAGTCAACAGGTCTGGATCTGATAAAATAATAGCAACAGGATCAGACCCCTACTTTAACATGTGTGTCATACGTTACAATTCTAATATAATTCCGGAATACATATCGGATATAAAAAGCAATTCAGGATATGCGTCGGTTTGCGGATTGGAAACAGGTATTGATGCCAGCCTTTATACCTACGGCTCCCTGGGTGGAAGCGGGGAAATATTCGGGATAAAGTATCAGAATTTTAAAGGAGCCTTTTTATCCAGGCAAAATAGCAGGGGTGATCTTTCATGGATCAAATTTATCGAAGGAGCATCTCCATCAACATATCCGGGGAATTCATTAATTCTGAACAGGATACATAATTGTCTTTATCTTATCGGCGCTATAACCGATACTATTGAAATAGGCACAGAAACTCTAGCTCCTTCTGAAGGAAAACAATACCTGGCTAAATATAATACAGATGGAGATTTTGAATGGGTAAAGGCTATCCGGAATTCACGTTCTTTAAATGGAACATCAATTTCTGCTGATAATCTTGGAAACGTTATTCTCAGTGGATTTTTCAATGTCGATGTCACTGTTGGAGATTCTTCATTTGTAACTTATGGCAATGAATATAATGGCTACATTGCAAAATTTGATATTAACGGAGAATTTAAATGGGCAATTAAAATCTCTGACAATATATTTGAAGCCGGTTTTGGTATGACTTCAACGGATAAGGATAACATGATCTATTATACAGGTGCTTTTTTCCCGGGAGATATTAATTTTAACGGTACTATCGTCAATACTTCAGCCTCAACGGAAGGTAGTATCCTTTTTGCAAAACTGGATCAGAATGGCAATCCATTATGGATAAGAACATTTGGAAGTGGAAAATCACGATATGCATTGCCGTTAAACTTTGTGACTGATCCCGGGGGTTATTCATATATTTATGGCAGATACAGTGATACAATTTATTTTGATAATTTCCTTCTGCCGCTACCATTTCCTGAACCCAGTAAGTATAGATACAATTATTTTATTTCAAAAATCGACCCGACCGGGAAGCCAGTCTGGGCAAATCCAATTTATTCCAGTGGACCGTGGTATCGTAATGAAATTGATGCGGACAGTACCGGGAATTGTTATATTATGACAACATTCCAGGATACCTTAATGCTGGGGGATGACTTGATCCTCCCAAATACAGGCACAGGTGATATGCTTGTCGCAAAATATTACAGCAGTGGTGATCTTGCCTGGGTTAAATCCATTGAAACCTCATCCACTGGAAGCAGTATCTATGGTATTGCGGTTTATGATTCATTGTCTTTGTATGTTGGAGGATCTTTTTACAATAATGCCTTTTTTGATCCAGCTACATTGACTTCAAAAGGTCAGAATGGATTTATTGCCCTGCTAAGTCAGGAGAAATTAAACTGCATGGATATAACAAGTTCATGTTCAGATTATGTTTGTTCGGGGAAAGATGATGGTTATATAGATATTGCGGTAACCGGAGGTAAACCACCATACACTTATAAATGGTCAAATGGTGAGATCACTGAAGATATAGAAGGCTTGGCCTCTGGTGAGTATTCTGTAACAGTAATAGATGACAGGTTATGCATTGCCAGAAAGACTATTGAACTTGATTCGGTCGTAACATACCAGGGTTCTGAACTTTGTATGGTGACTGTAAACAATAATAACAAAATTATCCTGGTATGGGAGAAAGACTATGGTAAGTATATTGCAGCCTACCGCCTGTACCGGGAAAAATCCCTGAATAATTACAACCAGATTGCAGAGGTGCCTTTTGAAAACCTGTCGGTTTATGCTGACCAGGGATCAACACCTTCTGAATATTCGCATTTTTATAAGATCAAGGCAGTTGACGTATGCGGCGATTCGTCAGAATTCAGTCCGTACCATAAATCCATCCATTTGTGGACCGCGGTAGGTGTGAGCGGTGAGGTTACGTTAACATGGGATGAATACCAGGGATTTAATTACAGCGAATATATAATATACAGGGGTAACAGCCTGGATGCGATGCAGCAGATACGTACGATACCAAGCAGTTCAAAGAGCTGGACTGATCCGGATCCCCCTGTCGGACAGGTTTTCTACAGGGTACAGGTTGTTAAGCAAGAAGCATGCCTGCCGACTGCAAACAAAGCTGACGATTATTCATCAACCGTTTCAAATTATGATGAAGAGACTATCGGGATGATAGTTCCGGAATCTGATCAAACAATAGCAATATTTCCTAATCCATTTAAAGATAAGGCCCATATTGCATTTCCCAATCCAAACGGCACTTCGTGGCAGCTGATAATAACCGACCTGGCAGGGAAGGTTATCAGGACAGAAGGCAATATTACGACAGGTGAATACGAGCTGGAGCGCGGCAATCTTCCAGCGGGAACATATCTTATCGAGGTGAGAGGTGAACGGATTTTCAGAGGGAAGCTTATCGTACAGTAAGCAGAGAGCATAGGGAAAGAAACTCTAAATAGCTAAATCCTAAATAAAAACAAAATACCGAACTCGAAACTCTAAATATTACTTAGAAAACTTTTTAGCTTCAGATATTACCTGAGACAACAATTTTGCCTAATCCGTGCTTTTCGCAAAAGCAGCCAGATGTATCAGTTGTCCGTCTTATGAAAGCTCAAAGCCTGGGATATTTTCATTCCTGATCCTCCTGATTTTGCCCATACCGGCGAAATGATCAATCCGTCTTTTTCAATAGCCGGTCCGGCCGGAATGTTTTCATTGTTTTAATGTTTTTCGGACTCAATTCCGGGGCCGTGTCATACTAGAATGACTCTCCCCCGTGAAGGGGCTGTGTCATTACGAAATTTAAATGCTGAGCTACCTGGGAATGTTGAAGTTTAATTAATAACACAGGCTTACGACTAAACTCCTGAATGCAAGTAATAATCAGCGTTTCCATTTAAATTGAGTTATGATACAGCCCCGGAACAAAATAGGAGATTAATTCTCCTATGATATAACCTCCGGATACAAAAATTTAATAGTTAAAAATTAATTGCCTGAGACTTATTTCTTTATCACTTCTTTTTTCTACCTTTCTTCAAATTTCTTACAATAAGCATCGCTATTCTTAAAAACCATCCCTCAAACCTAAATCTCATTTTATGAGAACAATATTGACGCTCGCTTTTTCATTCATATTTATTGGTACAAACAGCCTTTTCGGACAATCTGACATAAAGGAGCTGATACATAGCCAATTACAGGAAGATCCTGGATTCATGCAGGAAAATTTGACGTTAAATGCTTATAATGAGGAGACCGGCATAAGAAAGTCAGCAAACGAGGATTTCGGGAGTACACCGAACTGGATCTGGGTAAAACAATTTGGCGGATCTTCATCAGACGCTGGTAAAGCGGTCATCTCGGACGCTATGGGGAATATTTATATTGCCGGATACTTCTCTGGAACAACGATTATTGGTAGTGATACCCTGGAAAGTATAGGTATGGTGGACATGGTTATTATGAAGCTCAGCCAGACCTGTTACCCGCTATGGTTTAAACAAATATCTGCTGCACAAGGAAAATCAGTTGTCCCGGAATCCATTTTACTGGATAATGCCGGTAATTTAATTATAACTGGATATTTTGATTGCCCGACTTTAAATATTGAGGGAACAATATTGAACCGAACCGGCAGCCAGGACATCTTTCTTGCCAAATTCACTGCTTCCGGAAACTTTACCTGGGCAAAAAGCTATGGGGAATCAGGGAGGTTGCTTAGCGGATCGAAAGTTAAATCTGATGTTAGCAATAACTATTATTTAATAGGCTCTGAAGGAAATGTTTATACTAAGATGGTTAAATATAATTTCAGCGGACTGATGCTGTTAAATTTGTCAAAAACAGATTGTAAATATTCTGATATTGAGATCTTTAATACAAGCCTTTATCTGACCGGGACTATTGAAGGTTATGGAGAATTCGGGAGCACCGTCTTATCTCCCGGCACTCATTCTTTATTCCTTGCGAAAAGTGATCTGAATGGCAGTTTTATATGGGCTATTGGCGCAACTTCCATATTTTATAATGGATTAAGCGATGCATTTAAAATATCTGTTGGCAATGATGAAAATATTTATATCCTGGGAAGCCTTACAAAAAATGCTATATGGGGTAATGATACCTTAATAAATGTATCACTTCTGCCCTTCATTAGCAAAATCAGCCCGGATGGACAGATTAACTGGACAAAAACTGTGGAATTAAATAATTATGCTTCTCATAATTTCCTGCACCTTATTAAGGATGCCCAGGATAATCTATTTATCATAGGAACAGCCAGTGATACCATGACATATGATGGAGTGGATATATACCCTGTTAATTTTGTATTAAAATGCAATTCTGATGGCACCGGTTTATGGTCAGAAATTCTTGATTTCAGGCCCATATCGGTAAACTATGGATCAGATAAAATAATTGCAACTGGCACCGATCCGTATGGGAATATCGTTGTTACACGTTACAACTCTAGTGCTGTCAGGGAATACTCATCAAATATCAAAAGCAATTCAGGGTCCGGTATAATCAGCGGGATGGAAACAGACGCTGATGCTAACCTGTATTGTTATGGCACACTTTCCGGAAGCGGGGAAATATTCGGAAGGACATACCAGAATTTCAGAGGATGTTTTTTATCAAAACAAAACAGCAATGGTAATCTGATCTGGATCGAATTTATAGAAGGAGGATCAGCTCGCACATTTACACAAGGAAATTCGTTAGTTTTGAACAGGGATTATAATTGTCTTTATTTTATTGGTGATATCATTGATACACTGGAAATTGGCAACCAAGCTTTATTGCCTGCTAATGCACGCCAATTCCTGGCTAAATTTAATTCGGAGGGAGTTTTTGAATGGGTACATCCCATCATAGGATTTGATTCCCAATGTGCAGTCTCTACCGATAACCTGGGAAATGTAATTTTAAGCGGTGGTTATGCAGGGAATGTTACAATTGGAGATAATTCATTTACAGGCGAAGGAACCAAAAATGCATATATTGCAAAATTTGATATTGATGGAATTTTGAAATGGGCTATACAGATCACCAGTACAAACACTATTTATCTCGGAATTACTTCAACAGATAAGAACAATTCAATCTATTTTACCGGTGAATTTACACCAGGGATTATAAATTTTAATGGCACTATTGTTAATACTGAAGGGGCTTCAGAAGGTGATGTATTTTTTGCAAAACTGGACCCGAATGGCAGTATAATATGGATTAAAACATTTGGTAACGGGACTGATTACAAACGGTATGACGTCTGGCCAACTCACTTAGTTACCAATCCGGATGGATATTCTTACATGTCTGGATGGCATGGTGATTCAGTATATTTTGATAATTTTCTTCTGGTAAAACCACTTGTCCCCAAAAAGTACGATTATAATTTTTTTATTACAAAAATCGATCCTTCGGGAAATGTAGTCTGGATAAATTCAATATTTGAAGAGAAATGGGATTTTGACTATAATGAAATGGAGCTGGATGAAAATGGGAATTGTTATACGATGGCAAGATACCGGGACACTTTGATGTTCGGGGATGACTACACCCTTCCAAATAAAGGTGAAAGGGACTTATTTATAGCTAAATATTACAGTAATGGCAATCTCGCCTGGGTCAAATCCATAGAAACCACCAAAGGGATGAACTGGATCCAGGGAATCGCGGTATATGATTCAATGTCGTTATACATTGGTGGATATTTCTTTAACCAGGCATTTTTTGACCCTGTAACAATAACTACATCTGCTCAGCATGGATTTATTGCCCTGCTAAGTCAGGACAGATTGAACTGCATGGAAATTTCCGGCACATCCTCAGATTATGTTTGTGCGAATAAGAATAACGGTTATATTGATATTGCAGTAAACGGAGGCACGCCGCCATATACTTACGAGTGGTCAAATGGAGCCAATTCTGAAGACCTTGAAGGACTGGCATCCGGGGAATATGACGTTACTGTCATAGATGACAGGTTATGTATTGTCAGGAAGACTTTCATGCTGGATTCAGTCGTGACATACCAGGGATCTGAACTATGTATGATAACAGTAAATAACAACAATAAGATAGTTCTTGTCTGGGAGAAAGACTATGATAAGTACATCCAATCATACAGGTTGTATCGTGAGAAAACTAAAAATAACTATGTTCAGATCGCAGAAGTGCCTTTTGAGAACCTGTCAATCTATGCAGATCAAACCTCGACCCCGGATGAATATTCTCATTTCTATAAGATAAAAACAGTCGATGTATGCGGGGATTCTTCTGAATTCAGTCCATATCATAAATCGATCCATCTGTGGACAGCAGTGGGCGTAAGCGGTGAAGTGACTCTGACCTGGGACGAGTACCAGGGATTTGATTACAATGAATATAGAATCTACAGGGGAAGCAGCCTGGATGCAATGCAGCAGATACGTACAATATCAAGCAGTTCTGAGAGCTGGACAGACCCGGATCCTCCTGCCGGGCAGGTTTTCTACAGGGTGCAGGTCGTAAAGCCTGAACCATGTCTTCCGACTGCAAACAAGGCAGATGAATATGGATCGACCGTTTCAAATTACGATGAAGAAACAATCGGGATGATAGTCCCGGAATCTGATCAAACATTAGCAATATTTCCAAATCCATTTAAAGATAAGGCCCGTATTGCATTTCCCAATCCAAACGGTACTTCATGGCGGCTGATAATAACCGACCTGGCAGGGAAAGTAATCAGGACAGAAAGTAATATTACCACAGGTGAATACGAGCTGGAGCGTGGCAACCTTCCGTCGGGAACATATCTTGTCGAGTTGAGAGGTAAATGTGTTTATAGGGGGAAATTGATTGTACAATAAGCTGAGGGAAAATCGAAAAACGAAACATCGAGAATCGAAATAAAATCGAAACTCGAAATCCGAAAATCGAAATATTTACCTGAAAAGCTTTTGAGTTTCAGGTATAATTTGTATAAAAAATTATAGTTTATTCTGTGTTTTTTGTGAATGCCGCCAGATTTATCAGCTGTCCGTCCTATGAAAGCTCAAAGCCTGGGATATTTTCATTCCTGATCCTCGTGATTTTGCCCATACCAGCGTAATGATCAGTCCGTCTTTTTCAATGGCTGGTCTGGTCGGAATGTTTTCATAGTTTTTTTATTTATTCGGACTCTCCCCCGTGAAGGGGCTGTGTCATACAGGAATGATTCTCCCTGTGGAGGGGCTGTGTTATAATTAAATTTAAATGTGGAGATACCTGATAATTTTAAAGTGTATAAAACAATAATGGCTTACCATTTAAATTCTGAATACAAGTAATAATCAGCGTTTCCATTTAAATTGAATTATAATACAGCCCCGGAACAATAAAGGGGAGAGTCATTCTGTTTTGACACAACCCCGGTGAGGCTTTGTCCTTAATAATTTACAGTAAATTTAAAATTGCAGAATGCAGTGTATTTGCGCCGGGGAATGTTTTCATTAATCTTTTTTACTTTTGTTAATGTGTTCAATTCAAACAAACAATTATGAGTATACATTATTCAAGAAGGAATTTTATAAATGCGGCTGCTGTTTCAACTGCCGCAATGGTTCTTCCTGGCTTTACTGCAGACACTGAGCAAAAGAAGAAAAAAAGTTCTTCTTCATTGAACAAAAATCCACTGAAACTTGGTCTGATGACTTATCAGGTCGGTCAATCATGGGATATAGAAACGATAATTAATAATTTACAAACAACGAAATTTGAGCATGTTGAATTACGTACAACTCACAAACATGGCGTTGAAGTATCTATGAGTAAACAACAGCGGAGTGATGTTAAAAAACGTTTTGCGGATGCCAATATAGCTATCAGCCTTGCAAGTGCATTCGAGTACCATTCCCCTGATCCGGATGAATTGAGGAAAAACATAGAAGGTACAAAAGAGTACCTTCAGTTAGCCGCAGATGTCGGCGCACAGGGTGTTCGTGTATTTCCTAATGCCGTACCTGATGAAGGAGATGAAACAAGGGAAAAAATCCTGGAACAAATCGGAAAATCAGTAGCAGAGCTTGGAAATTTCGGGCATAACCTTGGTGTTCAGGTTCGGTTAGAGGAACATGGACGTGGTACCGAAAACATTCCTGTTATAAAGAAAATACTGGACTATGCTGATAATCCGTATGTATACATTATCTGGAATTGCCCACCGAGTGACTTTACCGGCGAAGGCCTGCCCGGCGGCTATGAGGGAATGGGTCTTGAAGCCCAGTTTAACATGGTCAAAGACAGGATTGGGTGTATTCATCTCCGCGAATTATTTTCGGATTATCCATGGCGTGAATTATTCAGACTTTTAAGCAAATCAGGATATAAAGGATATTGCGATGCCGAATTATCACCTGAAAGTTGTGAACCTGTACGTATGATGAACAATTTCCGTGCATTATTCCTCGCTTTACAGAATGCACTCTGATAATAAAGGAGTAGTAAAATGATAAAAAGAAGAAGTTTTATTAAAAAAAGCGTAATCGGAACTGCTGCTCTGTCAATTGGTGGCATAGGATTCAGTTCCAGATCGTATCGTTCCATCAAGGGCGCCAATGACCGTATCAATATTGCAGTTGTTGGCGTTGGCGGACGGGGCTTAGCTCATATTGAAGCCTTTTGTGGAATAAAAGACAGCCATAATGTGCGGATATTAACCATTTGTGATGTGGATGAAAAATTCTGGCCGGAAGCTGTCAAATCAGTTTATGATAATTCGGATTTTCAGCCCAATACGGAATGGGATATGCGGAAATGTTTTGACAATAAGGATATTCATGCCGTTTCCTTTGCGACACCTAACCACTGGCACGCACTTGGTACAATATGGGCCTGCCAGGCTGGCAAGCATGTTTATATCGAAAAACCGGTCAGTCATAATATTTTTGAAGGACGGAAAATTATTGAGTCAGGGATCAAATACAAGGTTCATATTCAGCATGGATCAGCTACAGCCAGGAATGAAGCTATGGCTTTCCTCAAAAACGGAGGCATTGGCGAAGTTTATATGGCACGGGGCCTTTGCTTCAAACCCCGCGAATCATTTGGCATTGCGCCAGACAGCGAACCACCTGCCTCCCTCCATTACGATATGTGGTTGGGGCCTGCTTCATGGCGTCCGTATAATGAGAAGAAGGGGCATTACAACTGGCACTGGTTCTGGGAAACCGGAAATGGGGATACCGGCAACCAGGGACCGCACCAGCTGCATGCTGCCCGCATTGGTCTGGGGAAGGACGAACACCCTGTTTCAGTGTGTTCATTTGGCGGCATTTATGGTATTGATCCGGGAGAATGCGCCCAGGAAACTCCAAATACACAAACTTCAGTATTCAAATACGCTGATGGGAAAATGCTGGTGTTTGATACAAGGGGCCGTTATACGAACGCAGAGGCAACTAACAATATCGCTATCGGTAATATTTTCTACGGAACGGAAGGGTACCTGGAATTTACAGGCGGCTGGAAAGCATTCCGCAAATGGGAAAAAGAACCATTCGCAGGCTCAGGATTAGAAGGAAGTACCACTACTGACCTTCGGGATACCAGAGGTGGTGTAAGCCCTGCTTTTCCCAATTTTATTGATGTAATCCGTTCCGGTAAGGACGAGTACCTGCTGAATCCAATCCTTGGAGGTCATTATTCAGCTTCGCTTGCTCACCTGGCAAATATTTCCTATCGCCTTGGAGGAAAGGAACTGCATTTTAATGGAGCTGCCGAAAAATTTGTAAAGAATCGTAAAGCAGATGCGCTGTTGACAAGGAAGGGGGGATATCGTGATCCTTATGTGGTGCCTGACAAAGTTTAGTTTTATCGCTATTTTATGCATACTACAAACATCCTGCTTGGCGTTATCCTGGCATTTAATGCTACTAAACCTGACAGGCCTTATTCTGAGGTCTGGGAATTGAAGTCATTAAAGAAAACAGGCGGACACCGGATTGAGGTTTAC
>JBGPAO010000034.1:0-15638 GCA_041480755.1 Bacteroidia bacterium | reverse complement strand
TTGATCCGACAGAGACTCTTATTATGACCGGCATTTTAAGGATATCACCGCTCATTGCCTGCCATTTGGGCAGCTGGTTAAAGACCTCATCACCGCACCGGCCAAGAAAATCGCAGTACATTATCTCTGCGATGACGCGTCCGCCTGACATTCCGTATCCGATAGCTGTTCCGACAATTGCGCCCTCAGAAATAGGCGAATTGAACAGCCGGTGATAGGGGAGGGCTTCTGTAAGACCCCGGTAAACAGCAAATGCTCCCCCCCAGTCGCGGTTTTCCTCACCATATGCTACAAGGGACGGATCTTTATAAAACCTGTCCAGTACTGCCTCGAAAATACCGTCACGAAGCTGGAAAGCCTTTGTTTTTGAGAAGGATTTTCCGTCTGCATCCAGTCCGAACCTTTCTTTTTTCTTTAATTGCTGAACCCGTGGATTGTCATCGTAAGATAAAAGTACTTCAGGCGTTCCTTCAAGCATCCTTTCGGCAGATCCATTTGAGAACATAAATTTACCTATGGCTTCAGGATCAGCGTCAAGGTTAATCCTGGGTGAAATAGTATCATCTGAAGCAAGTTTGAGGATCCTTGTAATAGTTTCACGCGCCCATTGCCGGATCGTTTCCAGATGATCCTTACCTGTTACTCCTGCCTTTACAAGCGATTCCCCGTATGTGATTATTGAGTCCTGCGCTTCCCATGCTTCAAGTTCTTCTTTTGAACGGTATGATGAAGCATCAGATGGAGAATGACCGCTGAACCTGTAAGTCAGGGTATCGAGCAGTACAGGACCCTGTTTATCCTCAAGAAGCTTTTTCTTTCTTTTGAATGCATCTATTACGGCAAGAGGATTATATCCGTCAATCCTTTCAGCGTGCATCATTTCGGGATTTATTCCGGCACCTATCCTGGCAAGAATTCCATAACCCATTGTTTCCCCGCATGTCTGACCGCCCATGCCGTACTGGTTGTTCATGAAATTAAAAATTATTGGCAGTCCGCCCCGATAAGGTTCCTCCCACAGGATTTTGAACTGATCCATTGTGGCAAAGCAGATCCCTTCCCATACCGGTCCGCATCCCATAGAGGCATCTCCAATGTTTGCGACTACAATCCCCGGCTTATTGTTGACTTTCTTAAATAATGCTGCTCCAACTGCTATATCACCTGAACCTCCGACGATGGCATTATTGGGATATACCCCGAAAGGAGGAAAGAAAGCATGCATGGAACCGCCCAGTCCTTTGTTAAAACCATTTTCCCGTGCGAAGATTTCTGCAAGTGTTCCATAGATCATGAAATCCACAGCAAGGTCTTTTAAACTGGCTTTCTGATATTTTTCCACAACTTTCAGAGTAGCACCATCAAAGTAATTCTTCATAATGTCCATGAGATCCTTCTCCGGCAATTTATTGATCGCAGATAATCCCTTTGCCAAAATCTCACCGTGACTCCGGTGCGATCCGAAAATATAGTCATCAGTATTAAGCTGATAAGCCATTCCGACAGCTGCGGCTTCCTGTCCGGCAGAAAGGTGTGCCGGCCCGGGATGATTATACGGGATCCCATTGTATTCCCCTGCGATTTTGATTTGATTCAGCATTGTTTCAAACTCCCGGATGATAGCCATATCCCTGAAAATTCTCAGGAAGTCATCAACTGAAAAGTTTTTCTTTTCTTCTTCAATGGTCCGGCTATAATGGTTTACCGGAATAGTTCCGAAGGTTATTTCGCCTTTTTTTCGAACTACATCGGGGTTGATTAATAATGATTTTGGCATATCTTAAATTGTTACAGATTATTAAGTCCTGATAACACTGTCATCCCGAAGGAGCGCAGCGACTGAGGGATCTCGTCTGATTCAAAGTAATCTAAATTTTTGTTAGTCTTAATCGATTACGAGATCCCTCCTCATTGCATTCGTCGGGATGACTTGTATTCTCATTGGTCTTTGAATGCAAAAACTGTCTCACGAATGATTTCTGACACTGTCGGATGGGGGAAAACGATATCTTCCACGTCCCTCAATCTAAGTTCATTCTCAATCATCATAGCCGCTCCCCATATTAGTTCTGATGCGGGATTACCAACCATATGAACACCAAGTATTTCACCATATTTTTTACCAACAAGGATTTTTGCTAATCCGTTTTTTCCTTCGTTTTCAGCGACAAACCTACCTGAATAGGCCATCGGCACCTGTTTTACATCATAATCTATATTTTTCTCCCTGGCCATTTCTTCTGTCAGTCCGACTGATGCAATTTCCGGGTTTGTATAAACAACAGACGGGATGGCATTATATCTCATCTGATCCTTCCTGCCCGACAGGTTATTGATTACAACTTCTGCTTCCCTGTAGGCTGTGTGTGCAAGCATCGAAAAGCCATTTACGTCTCCTGCAGCATATACCCCCTGGATGTTGGTCCGGCATTGCAGATTAGTCTTGATGCCATTGGAACTGTATTCAATACCAAGGTTTTCAAGACCCAGATCCCGGACCGAAGGTTTTCTGCCAATGCTTATAAGCAGATTCCTGAATGGAAACATATCAGAACCCTGCCGTTTTGCATTATTTGTGTTATTGCCCGCTTCATCGTCGGCTTCAGTAATCAGGTTGTTTTTATCAATCCGGATAACTTTTGAATTAAGTTTAAACTCCACATTCCTTGCTGTTAATTCCTGTTTGACAAACCGGGTAATATCCCTGTCCATTCCCGGGAGAATATCAGGCATTAACTCCACAACTGTAACTTTGGTTCCCATTGCTGAAAAGAATGAGGCAAACTCAATCCCGACATAACCGGCTCCAAGTATAGTGAGTTCCTCAGGCATTTCAGACAGCTGAAGTATCTCCCGGTTTGTAAAATATTTCACTGATTCAAGTCCCGGGATAGCAGGCACAGTCGGTTCTGAACCTGTAGCAATAAGAAGGTTTTTAGCAATGAATTCATTTCCGGCAGATTCAACCACTATGCCATCGCCTGTTCTTCCTTTTATAAAAGCTTTCTGAAAAATAATCTCAACGCCATATTTTTTCAAAGTATTACTGACTCCGGCGACAAGTTTTTTTACAATTTTATCTTTTCTCTTCATTATTGCAGGAAAATCATAGTGGACATTATCTGCATGAATTCCAAACTTTTCACCTGATTTCGCTGATTCATAAAGCTTTGCAGTATACAATAGTGTTTTGGTCGGTATGCAACCCTCATTCAGGCATACCCCACCGAGGTACTGTTTATCAAAGAGGATTGTTTTTAATCCTGATTGTCCTGCACGTTCAGCAGCCATGTATCCTGCGGGGCCGGCGCCTATGATTAAAAGATCGTATATTATTTTATCTATATTCATAATAAATATCCTGGTTAATTAAATCTTCGAAATTGTTCCTAGAGTTTCAAATGGTTTCAAATGGTTTCAAAATCGCTAGAGGAATATCTATTTCTTGTATTTGTCACCTGATAGTCCTGATTTCTTTAGGTAGGACATCATATTCTTTATTTTTATACTGACATTTATAAGTTTGTTATATATATTTTGAAATTCAGATTCATCAATATAATGTTGATCGATTGCCCTGTACAGTTGAGATCTTGTTTCACCTGACGAGCCCTTTGATATTGATAAAAATTGAATAAATTCTTTACTTCCATCTCGCTCAAAACCTTCGGCTATATTATCCATTATTGAACCTGAAGATCTTCGTAATTGATCAATCAGACTGAAATCATATCTGATACTTTCTTTTTTGGTTATCTCGTAAACATCTTTGGATATATCTCTGGCCATCTTCCAAATTTCGAGATCTTCAAATCTTTTGATTGTGCTCATATTTTTTATAGACTAAAACAATGTGAAACAATGTGAAACAATTTGAAACTATTTTGAAACAATGTGAAACATTTCTGACAAAAATATTTTTACATTTCGACACTGAAATTTTCGATTTGTCCCTTAATTTCCTGTAAAAACGACGAGGCCGGTGCCCCATCAATCGCTCTGTGATCATACGTTAATGAAAGGCCGATTACAGGAATGAAACCTATGTCTCCATTACCCATGTCAGCAGGCCGGTAAATTATCGTGTTCACTCCCAGTATTCCTGATTGCGGGAGATTCAGCACAGGAGTGAACATTTCAATTCCATAATTTCCAAGATTTGAGATTGTGAATGTCGAGGAAGTGCCTGCCAGTAATTCAGGATCGATATTGCCCTTCCTGCATTTTTCTGCCATGGATTTCAGTGATGCGGATAATTCCGGTAGTGACATATTATCTGCATTCCTTAAAGCGGGAACCATAAGCCCTCTTTCCGTATCAACTGCCATACCAAGATGAACTATATGAAATGTTTTAATGCTGTCCCCCAGGAAATGAGAATTTATTTCCGGCTTGATTTTCAGAGCCTTGATAACAGCATAACATACAATATCGTTTATGGTAATGTTTTCACTGTATACTTTTGACTGGCCGCTTTTGAATATTTTTCTGTACTCAAGAATTTTTCTTGCATCTGCGCTCAGGTGATGGGTCAGCTGAGCTGAATTCTGAATAGATGCATGCATGTTTTCAGCAATGATCCTGCGGATATTTGAAATTTTTCTAACTACAAATTCATCCTGTTTAACTGACCCACCGGCGACAAGATCAGCGGTTCTGAATCGTCCTCCCGGTCCTGTCGGTTCAGAACCAGTTGCCAATCCTTCTTTTTCCATGATTTCTGCTGCAAGGGGCGTGGTTCGCAATACTACGGCCACAGTCTCAATGTCTCTTTCGATTATCCTCCCGCCCGGACCTGTACCTTTTACCCTTGAAAGTGGGACTTTCAAACGTTCTGCCAGTGCTCTGGCACGAGGTGATATCTTTATTTCCTTAGTTTCTGTATTATACACAGGAATGTCAGCTTCGGCCTTTTTATCTTTCCAGTCTTTACCTGTTGGTTCAGATTCCGGTTCTTTGCCCACTGCTTTTGCGGCCGGTGATGATGTTCCTGGTCTGAATTCATCAATGGATTCTCCCTGTTGTCCAATCACAGCAATATTTGAGAGTACCCTGACTTCTTCACCATCCTGACAGAATATTTCAATAATGGTACCGGAAGCAGGCGCCTCAAGTTCAAATGCTGCTTTGTCGGTCTCATAGGAAAGAAGGATGTCGCCTTTATTAACCTGGTCGCCTTTTTTCTTTGACCATTGGGCGATGATACAGGTTTCGACTGACTGGCCCTGGCGGGGCATTATGACTGGAGTTGCCATGGGAGATACGGTTTAAGGTTTAGATCCCGATATTCATCGGGACAAGGTTTACAGTTTTGCGGTATAAATTGGTTGTGCATTCATTAGCTAATTATAAATAACAGATAATGTACTTGTTAGTATAAGTTAATTATTAATTTTATTTAATTTTTTTTGTAAGTTGATTATTAGAGTATTAATTAATTGCATAAAATTATAAAAAATAACTTGTATATACAAGTTTAATTGAAAAAAAATTATTAATTTGGGGCTTGAAAAAATATTAATGGCACAAACTATACCTCATTATCGGAAGCTTTATGAAATATTGCGTAAGCATATTGTGGATGGGGTATATAAGGAAGGTGATCTCCTGCCATCTGAAAATGAGTTATGCAGTGTATATAATATTACCCGTCCGACAGTCAGGCAAGCATTATATGCGCTCGTAAATGATGGATATATTAAAAAGCAACAGGGAAAAGGCAGTATTGTCCACGCTCTTCCCAAGGGAATTGGAATTCTTTCCATTGCAGGCACTACCTCAGCTTTAGGCGGAAAAAACCTTGAGACAAGAATAATAAAGAAACCCTCAGTTGTCCCATGGGAGGAAAATTTCTTTTTTAAGTTATCTGATACGGAGATCGAGTCAGGTTGCATCAAACTGGTTCGTCTAAGACTATTTAACGGAAAACCGATTTTTTATGACATTAACTATTTACCTAATATCAATCTTCCGCGTTTTACTTCAAGAAATTTCAGAAATAAATCATTGTTTGATATACTGAGGGTGTCATACGGAATTGAGGTTAAGGGTGGAGAGCAGAAGATCAGGGCAATCAGGGCTTCTGCAGAAATCAGCAGATATCTGGGTGTGCAGGCCGGTCATCCAATTTTGCACCTGGAACGGAAATTTGATACAAACCGTTTCGGATATTATTTTTATTCGTCGATTTTCTGCAATACTGAAAATCAGGCTGTTTTTGGGATATTCTAGGAAGCATGGAGCAGGGAGCAAGGGAGCAAGGAGGAAGATAAATATTTGAATTTTCGAAAAAAAAAGATGAGACAGGTCATCCCGACGAGCGCAGCGAGGAGGGAACTCGTATCAATAACGATTAACAAAGATTTAGAACACTTTGAATAGTGCGAGATCCCTCAGTCGCTTAGCTCCTTCGGGATGACATTGATTTGAAGACGTTCTAAGCTTTATTAAGCAACTGAATGACGTGAGCAGTAACGAGCAGAAGTAACTGAAGTTAAATTATAAAATCAACAAGAATGAGTAATTTCTTAGCCTTCGATTTAGGTGCCTCAAGCGGCAGGGCAATACTTGGAACACTAAAAGACGACAGGATCAGTCTTAATGAAGTACACAGATTTGAGAACAGTATGCTCCATATTCATGGGAACTGCTATTGGAATGTGTTCAGTCTTTTTGAAGAGATGAAGACCGGACTTTCAAAATGTACTACTGTACTGAAAGTGTCACCTGAAACTCTCGGTATAGATACATGGGGTGTGGATTTTGGCTTGCTCGACAGCGCCGGCAGGCTTATAGGCATACCTTATGCATACCGCGATAACAGGAATATAACTGCTATGGAGGATGTTTTCAGGATTATCCCTAAGGATGAGATATACAAACTGACTGGCATAGCCATGTGGCCTTTTAACAGCCTGTACCAGATGTATGCCTGGAAAAAGGATCAGGCAGATGCTCTCGGAATAGCCAGGACACTGTTATTTATGCCGGATATTTTCAACTGGCTGTTTTCCGGAGTGAAAAGCACTGATTATACCTTCGCATCAACTTCCCAGCTGATCAATCCATATACCCGGAATTGGGAACCTGTCTTATTTGTTAAGCTCGGATTACCCATGGGAATTATGAATGAAATCATTGAACCAGGCACTCCAATTGGCAACCTGTCCCCTGAACTGGCGCAGCAATTGAACCTGAAGGATCTGGAAGTTGTGGCAGTGGGATCGCATGATACAGCCTCGGCTATCGTGTCAGTTCCCGCACAGGATAATGACTATGCCTACATCAGCTCAGGCACATGGTCTCTCATGGGAATTGAATCGGATCTGCCGGTCATCTCCAATAAAACTCTTGAATATAATCTGACTAATGAGGGTGGGGTGGGAAGGAAAATCCGCCTTTTGAAAAACATCATGGGTTTATGGTTGCTTCAGGAATGCAGGAGAGTCTGGTCGGAGACGGGCAAAAGTTTTACTTTCCCGCAACTTGTTGACATGGCACAAAAAGCTAAACCCTTTCAATCAATCATTGATCCCGACTGGATGAAATTTTATAATCCCGAAGATATGCCTGCTGAAATAAGATCATTCTGTACAATGACCGGTCAGCCCGTGCCGTCTGAACAAGGACAGTTCGTAAGAATAATACTGGAAGGACTTGCCTTCAAATACAGGATGGTGCTGGACCAGTTAAGAGAAGTCTCAGGGAAGAACCTCGCAAAAATACATATTATTGGTGGCGGTTCCCAGAACGATCTGCTGAGTCAGTTTTCCGCAAATGCTGCAGGTGTACCTGTCATAACAGGCCCTGTCGAAGCAACAGCAATCGGAAACCTGATGGTCCAGGCAATGGCAAAAGGTCATGTCAATGGTCTTGATGAAATAAGGGAGGTAATAAGAAATTCATTTGAACTGAAAACTTTTTTCCCTGAAAATCAATCAGAGTGGGAAAAAGCCTATCAACGGTTTCTTGGCATAGTCGATCGGCTCAAATTTAGTTATATTTAATCTTCATGTCCCGGATAATGTATCCCACACTGTTCCCTGATATCATCTAAAAGTCCCATAAGTTCCAGGCTGAAGTCCAGCGGTAATTCCGGACATTCAGTCAGTCCATCTTCAAGGCATTTCATAGCTTCAATAGCTTCAAAATGATATCCGTTCCCTTTATATTCAAATGTCAGCTCCCTGGATTTTTCTTTCGATCCGGTAATAGTCAGGGAGGATGGTGCAAACCATCTCCTGTTGATCCTGATCCGGCCTTTTTCAAAAATAATGTTGGCTTCAATGGGAGTGTCAGAAGTAAAAGTACAGGCAAGATTAGCAATAGCTCCGCTGCCATATTTAAACAATATACTGCAGGACTCATCTGCTCCTGTTTCAGCGATTACCGCTGCTGATTTTATTTCTGAAGGATTTCCCAGCAGGAGCAGGGAAAGGAAAACAGGATATATCCCGATATCAAGAAGTGCACCGCCTCCGAGATTAAGGTTATACAGTCTGTCATTATAATCAACAGGAGCTTTGAATCCGAAATCAGCATAAATGGCCCTGATCGATCCAAGTTCTCCTGAGTCCCTGATTTCAATAATTTTTTGGATAGTCGGCAAAAACCTGGTCCATAAAGCCTCCATCAGGAAAACTTTTTTTCTTCTGGCAGTATCAACGAGTCTCTGAAGCTGTCCACGTGTAATTGTAAATGGTTTTTCACACAGAACAGGTTTCCCGTTCTCAAGGCACATCAGGGCATTCTCGAAATGAAATGTATGTGGTGTAGAAATGTAAATTATGTCCACCTCCGGGTTTTTAGTAATGTTTTCATAACCCTGGTAGAAAATCGGGGCTTTATACTGACTGGCAAAGTTGCGGGCTCTTTCCTCAGACCTGGAAGCAACTGCAAATAATTTTACATCTGGCAAGGATGCCAGTCCCTGTGCGAATTTATGGGCAATCTTGCCCGGCCCCAGTATACCCCACCTGATGGTTCTCGGTTCTCGGTTCTGTAGCCTCCGACTGATAGTCGGAGGTTGACTTTTTCTCTGTTTGATATTCATGTAGATTTATTATTCTCTTATGGATTGTTCTGTACCTTGTACCCTGTACCCTGTACCTTGTACCTTGTACCCTGTACCCTGTACCTTGTACCTTGTACCCTGTACCCTGTACCTTGTACTGCTTCCGCTTCCTTAGCCTGTTTTAAGCAATTATAGTTTCAATCTTCTTCAATTCTTCCCTTGAAAATTCAAGATTATCCAAGGTTCCCAGGTTATCCTTCAGCTGTTCAACAGTCCTTGCTCCAATCAGCACTGAAGTTAACCTTGTATCTTTCAGAAGCCAGGCAAGCGCCATCTGTGCCAGGCTCTGATCGCGTTTCTTTGCAATTTCGTTAAGTTGTTTGACTTTCTTGACAACATCTGCGGTAACCTGTTCTCTTTTTAAGAATCCATGAGGTTTTGCTGCTCTTGAATCTTCGGGTATGCCCTTGATATATTTATCCGTCAGTAATCCCTGTGCAAGAGGGGAGAATGCAATGCAGCCTATTCCTTCTTTCTCCAGGACATCCAGAAGACCTTTTTCACCCCAGCGCTCAAACATAGAATATTTAGGCTGGTGTATCAGACAGGGTGTCCCCAGCTCTCTTAATATCCTTGATGCTTCAATAGTCTGATCGGGATTATAATTTGATATTCCTGCATAAAGTGCTTTTCCCGATCTGACAGCCTGATCCAACGCCATCATTGTCTCTTCAAGGGGTGTATCCGGATCGGGACGGTGAGAATAAAAGATATCCACATAGTCAAGTTGCATTCTTTTCAGGCTTTGGTCAAGACTGGCAAACAGGTATTTCTTTGAACCCCATTCTCCATAAGGTCCGGGCCACATAAGATAGCCGGCCTTTGTGGATATTATCAGTTCATCGCGATAATCCCGGAAGTCCTGTTTCAATATTTTGCCAAAGTTCTCTTCGGCAGATCCGGGAGGTGGGCCATAGTTATTTGCCAGGTCAAAATGTGTTATGCCGGCATCAAACGCGCTGAATAACATTTTGCGGGCAGTTTCAAAATCATCTACATGCCCGAAATTATGCCAGAGTCCAAGCGAAATTGCAGGGAGTTTTAATCCTGAACGGCCACATCGGTTGTAAATCATGTGGTCATAGCGGGAAGTTAAAGGATGGTATTTCATTCTTGTAAATTATTTATTAGCAATTTTAATTAATTTATTTCACAAAGATCATAAATCAGGCGCATTACAATAATCCAGCGCTCGATCAGGTATTAAATTATTAAATTAGCAAGCTTTAACTAAAGTACCCCGGACATAAATTTGAAATCCATGAGACAAATACTGATAAGTCTCCTGTTAATTAGTTTCTTAATGTCATGCAGACAAACAAGACAAACACAGGACATCTCTCAGATTATTGAAGAAGGATTGAATTTTGCTATCGAACAATATCAACTGATGGCCCAATCCCTTCCTGATTCAACGCGCTTTCCCAGATCAACCAATCCGGATGATGGCACCCTGATGACCTCAGGACCTGACTATTGGTGTAGTGGATTTTTCCCCGGAAGTCTATGGCACCTTTATGAATATTCAGGGGATCAGAACGAACTTGTCGAAGCAATGAGGAGAACTGCCCCTTTGGAAAAAGAAAAACTGAATACGGGTACACATGATCTGGGCTTTATATTATATAATAGTTTTGGTAATGGTTACAGACTTACTGAAAATCCGATATATAAGGATATCCTGCTTACCGGAGCAAAATCGCTGATAAGCCGTTATAATGATACAGTCGGATGCATCCGATCATGGAGTTGGGGAAATTGGAAATTCCCTGTCATCGTTGATAATATGATGAACCTCGAATATTTGTTCTGGGCGACAAAAATAACAGGTGATTCGACTTATTATAAAATTGCGGTTTCGCATTCTGAAAAAACCATCCGGAATCATTTCCGTGCTGACTGGTCAAGTTATCATTTAGTGGATTATGATCCTTCATCCGGTGAAGTGGTCCTGAAACAAACTCATCAGGGTGCTTCCGATGAATCAGCATGGGCCAGGGGACAGGCGTGGGGACTGTATGGATTTACTGTTGTGTACAGGGAAACAGGAAATTTAAAATACCTGGAGGTAGCCAAAAATATTGCAAATTATATTTTGAATAATCCCAACCTCCCCGAAGATATGATCCCTTACTGGGACTTCAATGCACCTGAAATTCCTGATGCGAAGAGGGATGCTTCAGCGGCTGCAATAATTTCTTCGGCATTGCTGGAATTGCAAAAGTATGTTGATGAAGATCTTTCCCGTAAATACCTGAAAGCAGCTGAAAAAATTATCCGGACATTATCTTCTCCGGCGTACAGGGCTAAACCTGGAGAAAATAATAATTTTATTTTGATGCATAGTGTAGGTTCAATGCCAGGAAACTTCGAAATTGACGTACCATTGAGTTATACAGATTATTATTATATCGAATCTCTCATGCGGTTCAGGGATATCCTGTGTAAGAAACAATCTTCTTAACTTATCTTAATTAGATATTCGAGATCCTTTGACTTACAATTAGTTCTAAAAACAAGCCTCGTAATTTCATCGCCCCAGACTCTGTGCAGGTTTTCGTCGGTGATCTGGATCGGTTCAATAACAAGCGTAACAATTTCCTTATTATAAAGTATTTTTAGTCTTTCTGATGGATTGTTTTTATTACAAAGAACAAGTTGCCCGGGTAAGTTTTCATATATCCTGAAACAGGTCATTAAGTTTAAATCAACCTGGCTGTTTGCATTGCTAAATAGAAACTGGTCCTTAAGCAGGATTTCCTTTCCCTTTTTAAACTCAAAAGTTCTTCTGAAAGACTGAATGCCGGCATCTTCTGTATAAGCATCTTCCAGGTTCAGCCCAAACTTAATCTCATTTTGCCTTTGGCCAAAAGTGACATTCCTGGCTGCATACTGCCTGCCATTCATCTGCATCTGTCCGTTTATTGTCGGCAGGTTATGATAAGCCGACTGCATCGTCCATATCGTATACCGTTCATTGCTGAAAGTCTGCCTCCTGTATGTCTCAACGCCAACATCAATAATTGCCGGCTCACCATTAAGATATATTATAAAATTACCAACATCGTTATGATTATGGCTTTCATCATTATGGCCGCCTTTGGCGGCCAGGAAAAGCCCGTCAGTGCTTTCGTCTGAGGAGCGTGCTGTCATAACCTGGATATCAGGCAGCCAGCTGTATGACTGCAAGGGTTCACCACCGTCATATTTCAATACTTCATTTATTGATAAAAGTGCGGGGAACTGCCTTCTTCCAAGCGCCCCGAAAGTGTAAAAAAGATTTTCCGGACCTGACCATTCCTCAACTGCCAGGAAAGCACCGAAATCCATCAGATCCCTGTTGTTAATACTTTTGCCATAACGGTATATAAGGAATGGATCCGGATCCGGAGTTGCTGAAGCATCTGCAAAGTTTATAAAATAGGGATAACTGATATATGCCCTGTGAATATAGAGACCCATATTCATGATCAGCTGTTCATCGAAAATATCAATCTTCCCTGATGTTATCGAATATAAATTATCAAGGCAATCGTACAGCGCACCGCCTGCCTGATTCCAGTAACCCGGACCTTCATCGCATCCGCCGTCAGCAGGGTAATGATTCAAGAAGTGATCAAGAATGGTCATGATCTTATATACAGATGCAGCTTTGCGTTCCGGATCTTTTTCAATGAGCATTACAGAAGGGAGCCAGTTGGAGCAAATCCATGGCGTCCAGTTGTTCAGTGACCGGTCGCTATACCCCATCCACCAGAAATCAGTCCGCTGAAGTCCGGGTTCAATTATCCTGCGGTGAATTTCATATTCAATGCGTTCCCTGATCAATGGTGATTCCTCATCCAGACTAGTTCCAAGCAGATACAATGCCCATGCCAGCTGGCATGAAGTTTCTGCTGCAAAAAGGTCAATGGTGGGTTCTTTCACATCAGGCAATCCGGAACCTTTTTCCTGCATCCCAATGTGGGCTGAAACACCCCAGTAAGTTTCTTCACATATAGCCCATATCCCATTGATTATCTGGTCGATAAACCGTCCCTGCCTTTCAAATAATTCTGCCATTACCAGTGAAGTCAGCGCCTTCCGTCTTCCAAAAGAAACATTTTCATAATTCGTGCGGTTTCCATCCCTCACAAAATCAAGGGCCGCTGTAGCTGGTATGACAGGCCAGGCGTACTCAAGGTACTTTTCTCCATCCTGGATAAATGCGATCCTGATGAATTCCGGGAACTGATCCCAGGCATCCGGTTCATCAATGGTAGGGTAGGGGTGCCAGTCCCCGGCCTGCTGAAGGATTTCAGAAATTTCTGCAGATCCAATTCTGCCTGTAAGAAGGTTTCTCTGTGTTGCTTCCTGACCTGAACAAATTATTTCGCAGGTGATTAGTAAGAAAACAAATAAAGATTCTTTCATTTTAAAAAATTATTTGCACAATATTTTATAGAATGAATATAGAACTTAATTCTAAAATGAGAGCCGATTTCATAGATCAAGTTACGGGAAATTTTATTAATTTTATTTATTATTAAGTACATAGTTATAGTAACTTTCACAAAAACAAAAGTCATTTCACGAGTTTTTTTAATATTCTCCCATGAAAGGATTTTGTTTCAAATATTTTGTTCTGTTCTTATTACTGCTGCCTGATGCTCTGTATGCTCAGACAAGCATCACCGTGACCAGACCCCGGCTTGAAATATCTGATAACAACCTGATCATTCAATATGATATTTTGAATACAAAATCATCTGATTTTTTTATTATCTGGGTCGAAGTGACTGATGCAAAAGGGAATAAAATAAAAGCATTATCTGTGAATGGAGATGTGGGTCATGATATCAAAGGAGGGAAAAATAAAAGGATAACCTGGAACTTTATCAACGATAGCATTTTTATTGATGAAGACCTGTTTGTTGAGGTAAAAGCTGAAAAAGTTGTACCACAGGAAGAAATTGCTGAAATCAAAACAGAAGAAGAAACCAAAACCCAACAAAATACCCAGACAATAAAAGAAGCTGAAACTAAAGAAGAAAATTTAAAAAAAGATGAGTCAAAAACTAATTTGAAAACTGAACCTGATGACAAAACCAAGACTATAGAAGCGGGTGAAAGCAGTAGTGATATGAAAGGAATCTCTAAAGGGAAAATGGTTTTAACCTCGGTCGTTCTTCCTGGTTGGGGACAAACTAAAATAAAAAATGGCAAACCCTTCTGGCTGATAGGTGCAGCCGGGTATGGTTGCATTGCCGGATCAGTGTTACTGAACCGGATTGCTTCCTCGGCTTATGATGATTATAAATCATCAATGGATCTTGATGAAAGCAATTCCTTGTTCGATAAAGCTACTAAGAGGAATAACTTTTCAAAGGTTCTGGGTTATTCGGCTATTGGGATATGGGCAGCTGATTTGATCTGGGTAATGGTAACTCCGGGTAAATCACGCCAATCCCCGGTCACACATCAAAACAGAAAGCTTAAGATCACCCCGGGCTTTGATGTCGGTTCAAATATTGGAATAGTGTCACTGACTTATAGCTTTTAACGGGTAACAATAACATCATTTAATATGATTAAACGAATTTGTTTCCTGATAATACCGGTGATTTTGTTTAATATGAATGTAGTTTCGCAGGTTTTTACCAGCGAAAAATCTTCCATCCGTATTAAATCAAAAAAAGAAGTCAAGCCCACAGATAAGGTTGCTCCTGTGATTACAATTATGTCACCTGATCTTAATACTGGCGAACCTGTAATATCACATGAAGAAAATATCACAGTTATAGGCCAGGTTACTGATGAAAGTGAGATTAAAACACTTTTTGTAAATGGAGTTGCTACTGAACTGGCTAAGGATAATGTTTTTATCTCGAAAATTCCTTTGAAAGAGGGGAGTAATGAAATAGCGGTGATTGCAGTAGACCAGTTCAATAATGTCACAGAAAGCAAGCTGAATATCAGTTTTTCACCTGAAATTGTCTTCAGGACCCTGAATGGCAAGGGTAGTTATTATGCATTGCTTATAGGAATAGATAAATATACTGATCCTGCTATTCCTGATCTTGATAATCCAATAAGTGATGCCTCCAGGCTGCAGAATATTCTTGTATCAAAATATACGTTCCAGGAAGATAAGATAAAGCTATTGAAAAATCCCGGCAGCGAGGATTTAATTGTTGCTCTGGATGAACTGGCGCACCAAATTACTACTGATGATAACCTTCTCATATTTTATGCCGGGCATGGATGGTTTGATGAAAAAGCAAATATCGGTTACTGGCTGCCCTCTGATGCGAAGCAGATTAATAAAGCCGCATGGTTCAGGAATAGTACGCTTTGTGATTATCTGAAAGAAATCGATTCCAAACATACTCTATTAATAGCTGATGCCTGCTTTGGAGGTTCAATCTTCAAAACCAGGGCTGCATTCCCGGATGCCACCAAAGCAATTAACATGCTTTATGAATTGAAAAGCAGGAAAGCAATGACAAGCGGGACCTTGACGGAAGTGCCTGACCGTAGCGCGTTCGTTAAATATCTTCTGGAAAGGCTGAATAGCAATACTGAA
>JBGPAO010000033.1:0-16018 GCA_041480755.1 Bacteroidia bacterium | reverse complement strand
TATCTTCTTTTGTAATCATAGTAATCTGTGTTGATATGTAAAGAGCTTCTATCCAGCTCCCGGCAAGAACCAGAATGGAAATCTTATCCTGATTGTTTTCCTGTAAATATTTATAGGAATCGTAAAATGAATCAGATATTATAGTGATCAGGGAATCAACATTATCAAGATTTGCTTCGACCCTGTCTACCAGAGTTTGATTAAATGCTGTTGATATCTGAAGTTCATCAATCAGAGTCGATGAAGCCTCAAGAAACTGCATAGTCTCCTGAGTCTGATTATATGTAGCTGCATAACTCAGATCAGCCCCATATATTCCAAGGTTTAATGCTTTGCTTCTAAGACTTATATATTTAGTAACATTGTCAGTTTTATTGCAAAGATCGAGAATATAGCTTGCCCCTGACTCAATAAGCAATCTTGTTACTTCAAATGATGTAGGAATGGGATAATCTGATATTTCTTTTACAACTTCATCTTTGCTTTCTTTTATCTGTTCAGCTGCAGTTCCCTGATCTGAGGATTCCTGACTTCTGGGTGACTTTCCTTTACAACCGGTAAAAACAAAAGTGAAAATCAGAAAAGCCGCAAGGATGAATTTTACTTTAACAAATACAGTTTTCATTGTTCCTGTTTTTAGTTTGTCTAATTGCAAAAATATTAATCATTCAAAAATAAAAAATAAATCCATTCATACCCTTTACTGCAAATTATTTTCTCCTTATAAAATTTTAATAATTACATTTACATATTCAATTGAATAATCATGAAAGTCGAAACTGCTTTATTTGGAAGACTATCAAACAATGAGGAAGCGCAATTATTTACACTTCAGAATTCCCAGGGGATCACTGCTAAAATTTCAAATTTTGGCGGAGCAATTGTATCAATCCTTATCCCGGACAGGAAGGGGAAATTGCAGGATATCGTTCTCGGATTCGATAATCTGGGAAATTACCTTGATAATCATCCCTATATAGGAACACTTGTGGGAAGATATGCCAACCGTATTGGCAAAGGGAAATTCATTTTAGATGGAAAGGAATACCAGCTGGCCCAAAATGCTAGTGGAAACCATCTTCATGGAGGAATTAAAGGATATAACAGGGTCCTCTGGAATTATTCACAATATGCAGATCATGATCGCGCCGGTATAATGATGAGTTATCTCAGCTTTGACATGGAGGAAGGGTACCCCGGCAACCTGAAGGTTGATGTTCATTTTTCCCTGAATGAATCAAATGAGCTGACTATTGAATATTCCGCCACCACAGATAAAAATACATACCTGAATCTGACTCATCATGGATATTTCAATCTTAACGGAGCGAAAAATACCATATATGATCATGAAATTCAAATTAATGCAGGCAGTTATGTTGAAACTGATAAAGATCTTATTCCTACAGGCAAAATAATAAAACTCAAAGGTGGACCCCTGGATTTAAGAAAAATGAAATTAATAGGTCCTGAAATTGCCAAACTGGAGAATGGATATGATCATTGCTATATTATTGACAGGAAAAAAGAAGGTCCTGAACTTGCTGCTATTGTATATCACCCGGCAAGCGGGAGAAAGATGGAAGTTTATACAACTGAACCGGCTGTCCAGTTTTATAGCTCAAATTTCCTGGGAGGTTTGCAGGGAAAAGGAAATATCAAATACCGAAAACATCTTGCACTCTGTCTTGAAGCACAACATTACCCTGATTCTCCTAACCATCCTCATTTCCCGTCTACCCTGCTCAAACCAGATGTAATTTACAGGCAGACAACTATCCATAAATTTGGGGTTGAATAGTCGAGGGAACACTATTCATATACTAAATAACTTCTAAAATAATGTATACACGCAGGAGTTTCCTGCAAACATCAGTTGCAGGAACAATTGGTATATTTTTACCAGGTAAATTCCCTGAAACATCTCAGACTCCAATTCTGCAGGGTGATTTTCCTGTTGTAATATCAACATGGGATCATGGCTTAAAAGCTAATGAGACTGCCTGGAAAATATTATCTGATAGCGGGCGCGCTCTTGATGCGGTTGAACAGGGGGTGAGAGTAACTGAAGCCGATCCGAATGTTACCTCAGTAGGTTATGGCGGATTTCCCGACAGCAGTGGTCATGTAACACTGGATGCATGCATTATGGATGAAAAGGGTAATGCCGGATCTGTGGTATACCTGAGTGATATTAAACATCCCGTTTCGGTCGCCCGTATGGTGATGGAAAAAACTTCATACGTGATACTTGCCGGCCGGGGAGCACTGGAATTTGCTGAATCTCAGGGCTTTCACAGGGAAAACCTGATGACTCCTGTTGCCAGGAAGGCATGGAAAGAATGGTTAGAAAGTAAGAAATCATATCCCGTTGGCAAGAGAAACCATGATACCATCGGGATGCTTGCCCTGGATAGTTCAGGCAACCTTTCCGGTGCCTGCACCACAAGTGGTATCGCTTTTAAAATGCCCGGGAGGGTGGGAGATTCACCTATTATCGGAGCCGGTTTATATGTCGATAATGAAGTGGGTGCAGCTGCTGCTACCGGACAGGGTGAACTTATTCTTAAAATCGTAGGTTCCTTCCTGATAGTGGAATTAATGAGGAATGGATCGACTCCTGAAGATGCCTGCAGGGAAGCTGTTTTAAGAATAAACAAAAAATTCAGCCCCGGACCGGATCTTCAGGTCGGATTCATAGCTCTCACAAGGAAAGGCCAGATCGGAGGATTCAGCCTGAGAAAGGGCTTTAATTATGCCTTATGCCGCAACGGTAAAAATGAACTTATTGATGCCAAATGGCTGATATGAAAAAATTAAGCTTTCTTGTTGCTTTTATTTCAGGGTGTTCTATTGTGTATTCCCAGCATCTTTCAGGTATCATCCAGGATAATAATGCCCTTATCAGATCGGCAATAATCGGTGATTCAGGATCAGTCTCATTTACTGAAGCGCAGCCTTTTTTTTCATGTGTGGTAAATGGCGTTGATTATAAACCAATCGAATCAGTAAAGATGATCGAAGAAGGAAAATGGTCAATCCAGTTTCCGGGTCATATATGGGGAGAAATGAGGAAAAATGAGTTTACGGGCCGGGGATTAAAATACACCCTGGACATTTTGAATAAGGGCGCTGATACAGTTACTTTCGAAAATGTTGTACCACTTGGTGCTGATAATGATCATATATATATTACTGCGACCGGTCCCTGGGACCTGGCACGGGCAAAACTGTTCAGGCCCGGCTATGGCCCCGTCAGGGTAATCCTTCCTGATAATGCATGGGAAATGGGTTATGGTTCTGCTGAGCTTGAAAATGGATTAGCACTCTGCGGGATAGCCAGGCGCACCGGCTACGAGGGATCAATAAGGAGAAGATACCAGACTTTGATTCCCCCGGGAGGGAAACTGGAATATACATTTTATCTGGATGCTTTCAGCGGCGACTGGCAGGAAGGTCTCAGAATGATGTTCCAGGATAGATGGTTATATGACATGGAAACTTTCGATAATACTCTGTATGAGAGAGATGATCTGAAGTGGATCAGGTATGCCTATATAATATTTCTGCAGTTTGCCTGGGACCACGGATTTTATTCACGTGAAGATGAAACTTACAGGCTGGAGGAACAAATAAATAAGGGAAAAACACTGTTTGGAGGATATGATATTATAGGCATCTGGCCAACATGGCCCCGGCTGGGACTTGATGAACGTAACCAGTGGGATCTTTACAGAGATATGCCAGGTGGATTACCAATGCTCAGGTCTTTATCTGAAACTGCGAGAGCACATAATACGAAATTCTTTATTTCATACAATCCCTGGGATGAAGATACGCGTGAAGTGAATAATATGGATGCGCTGACCCGGATTATCAGCAATATAGGGGTAGATGGCGTTGTACTTGATACCAGGGGCAAATCAAGCATTGAATTGCAAAAAGCCGCAGATAAAGCCCGTCCTGGGGTAATAATGTACAGCGAAGGTATGGCTATACCCCTGGACATGCCGGGTATTATATCCGGCAGGGTACATGATGCAATCCAGTTTCAGCCTGAATTGAACCTTAATAAACTTATCAAGCCGGAATTCGGCATATTCCGGGTTTGCCATATTAAGGACGGAAAACTGCACCGGGAAGCTGCAATATCCTTATTCAATGGCATAGGAACCGAAATTATCAATTTTGCCCCCGGCAGACCTGCCTGGATTGATGAAGAACTTGCCTGTTTAGGTAAAACAACAATGATACTGAGGGAAAATACCTCTGCATTTAATAACCCGGATTGGGTACCATTGATTGAAACATTACGCGACAGTATCTGGGTAAACAAATGGAGGGATGGACAAAAGGAGATCTTTACTATTTACAGCCTGATCCCGGAAGGTTATTCGGGTCCTTTGTTTTGTACTGAAAAAAGAACCGGCTGTCATTTTGTGAGTTTATGGAATCATGAAGAAATAGAACCGGTGGTTTCAGTCCGGTATTTATATATACCCGTTGATATAGATGGATTTAATAAGGCTGACCTGGGTACACGGATGGAAGGTTCCAATGAATGCATTGCCATGATGCCGGTATTGATTAATGCCTCCAGGAAAGGAGATTCATTAAGGATTCAGGCTGAAAATGGGGATTCAATTAAGGTATGGAAAGGTGATCCTGGATATCAGAATGATGTTTTAATAATTCCTTCAGGAAACCATTCATTAAGTATAAGCAATATTTTCGGTGATTATGAGGATAAAGTAGTAATACAGTTGTTTGAAAAAGATGAACTTATTGATGAGTGTATACTGAAATGGCCATCAGGTAAGCCATGGATGGTAAGTAGTTCCAAACGAACAGAACTGTATTCCCGTGCACCGCAGGGAATGGTTCTTGTTCCCGGCGGCCATTTTGTTTTTGAACCAGCTACCCCTGATCAGTTCGTACCATATCCTGATTATAACAGGACAGATGTCCGGATAAATTCATTTTGTATAGATAAATACCCTGTCACCAATTCTGATTATTTCAAGTTCATAAAGGAATCGGGTTATACTCCAGCAGACACAACTAATTATCTCAGGCATTGGCGCGGTGAAAAATATCCCTCAGGTATGGGTGATTACCCTGTCGTTTATATAAGTTATGAGGATGCTCTTGCATATGCTGAATGTACAGGAAAACGACTTCCTACTGAAAAGGAGTGGCAGTATGCCGCACAGGGAAGTGATGGCAGAACATGGCCATGGGGAAATGATTTCAGGGAGGAACTTTGCAATGATGGAAGCGATGGACTGATGCCGGTCAGAACCTGGCCCAAAGGTTGTAACATGTTTGGTGTCTGCGACCTCACCGGGAATGTGTGGCAATTAACAAATGACCTGTATAGCAATGGAAGCCATAGATTTGTAATTATCAGGGGAGGATCCTATTATAACCCAAAATCAAGTGAATGGTATATTAAGGGAGGGCCAAGGCCGTTAAACCAGACCCAGATGTTGCTGATGGTTTCCCCGGGGTTTGACCGCTGTTCAACTGTAGGATTCAGATGTGCGGCAGACATTGATCGTAAAGTCAGAAGATAATATTTTCAGGTGGTTATTTCCCTGATACAATAATTATTCAAACCGGAGCTCAGTGATGAAATTGTCCCGAATGATTTTTTCAGTTTTTATTGTTCTTGCTGCCAGTGGTGATATCTTTGGCCAGGAAACAACATATAAGAACAGTCCGGATAATAAAAACATAAATATCAAAAATCCGGATAATACTCTTGCAGATTCCCGGTTATTGTTATACGACATTAACTTTTATTATATTGATATTGAAGTTAATAACAGCAATACATATATCCAGGGATTCACGGAGATCCATGGATTTTCTAATGCTGATATTTCTGAACTTCTTTTTGAGCTTTCAGACGATATGACTATCGATTCTCTGTTCCTGAACGGTACGGCCGATACCGGATATGTCCATTCAGATGACCTCATAATTATAAGTAATGATCAGCCAATCCGGGAAAATGAATATTTCATTGCACGAATTTATTATCACGGAATCCCGGTAAATGATGGTTTTTTTTCAGGAGTTTCAAATAGGACAGATTACACCTGGAACAAGAGGGTGACCTATTCTTTATCAGAACCTTTTAGTGCTAAAGACTGGTTCGCCTGCAAACAGGATCTGACTGACAAAGCTGATTCAGCTTATATATTTATTACGACTGATACCAGCCTTATGGCAGGTTCTAATGGATTACTTTCCTGTATTACATCATTACCTGGAGGACGGCACAGGTTTGAATGGAAGACATATTATCCGATAGCATTTTACCTGTTATCATTTGCAGTTGGTGATTACCGGGATTACAGCATTTATGCTCATCCCGGTAATAATGATGATTCGCTTCTTATTCAGAATTATATATTTGATACTATTGGTTTCCTGGAAGCTAACCGTAATGATATTAATGCAACTGCCGATTTAATAGAACTATATTCCCGTTTATTTTCGATGTATCCGTTCAAGGCTGAAAAATATGGCCATTGTTATGCACCAATAGGCGGAGGTATGGAACATCAGACCATGACGACCTTATCAAGTTTTAATTTCTCCCTTGTTGCTCATGAACTTGGTCATCAATGGTTTGGTGATTATGTGACCTGTGCATCCTGGCAGGATATCTGGATAAATGAGGGTTTTGCATCTTATACTGAATATCTTGCTCTTGAAAATCTTGTTTCTCGTGAGGATGCCGATCTGTGGATGACGGGTGCGCATGAGACAGCCAGGACCCAGCCTGACGGGAGTATTTATATTCCTGAACAGGAAATCAATGATGAAAGAAGGATATTCAGCGGACCTCTCTCATATAAGAAGGGAGCAGCAATGTTGCATATGATCCGTTATGAGCTGAATGATGATTCGGTTTTTTTTAATACACTAAAAAAATTCCTGGAACTCTATAAGGACAGCACTGCCACTGGCCTGGATTTTATGGGAGTTTTGGAAGATGTTTCAGGACAGGATTTTCATTGGTTTTTTGATCAATGGTATTTTGGAAAAGGATACCCTGTTTTCAGTATGACCTGGTGGCAGGGAAAAGATACTTTATTTATTGCTTCCTCCCAGACAGGATCTTCAATTGAGACTCCGTTATTCAGGACTCATATGGACTTTCGTCTTCGGTTTGTGGATGGATCCGATTCAATCATAAGGCTGGATTATACAGAGAGTGATCATACTTTTTACATTCCGGTTTCTGGCGTTATCTCCGATGTTTTGCCTGATCCTGATAATTGGCTCCTTGATGTTATAACAATTCTGAAAAAGCCTCTTCAGAATGGAACTTTCATTATCAACCCTAATCCATTTACCGATGAAATATGGGTTGAATTCAACAACAGCAATATCAAACGGGAAATTATTATTTCCGATATGACAGGTAAAATGCTTGGCAGATATGAAACTGAAAGTGCAGTAATAAGCATTCCTATGAAAAGTATTGTCAGGGGAATATATCTCATCACTGTTGTTGAAAACGGAGAATCATTTACAGCCAGAATAGTCAAAAAATGAAACCACTGATTTTAAAATCATTTCTTTTCCTGATTGCATCTGCATTAATACTGAACTTAAATCCCGGATGTTCGGATAAGCCTGATATATTGCTGGTTACTGGCGGACATTCTTTTGATACTGCTGGTTTTTTCAGTTTATTCCTGTCCGATGAAGGATTATCAGTCGATACAGTTTCCCAGCCATTTGCTAACTCGTTTATCGAGAAAATCAATATTAATGAATATGATGCAATTGTTTTTTATGATATGTGGCAGGAGATAACACAGACTCAGAAAGAAGCATACCAGAAATTGCTGGAAAATGGTACAGGGATGATCTTTCTTCATCATTCGCTGGTATCATACCAGGATTGGGAAGATATTATCAGTATCAGGGGAGGGAAATACCGGGAAAAGGGCTTTGAGACTGATTCATCAAAATTGTCCGGATACGAGCATGATCTTGATCTTCAGGTCATTGTTCTTGACAAATCTCATCCGGTAACCAGGGATATAAATGATTTTGAGATACATGATGAGGGTTATTATAATATCGAAATGCTTCCCTCTTTGCATCCTCTTCTCGGGACCAGTCACCACTCATGCGCCGGATATGTTGCCTGGACAAATGAATATAAAAAATCCAGGATCGTATATATTATGTTGGGACATGACCGGCAGGCGTATGAAAATCCCTCTTTCAAACAACTCATCAGGAATGCTGTACATTGGGCTGGTCGGGGTAGGTGAACATCTGTTATCCCCTTATTGTCAGTCAGGGGCAACGGAACTGAGAACCGGTCAACCCCCGACTGTCAGTCGGAGGCTACAGAACCGAGAACCAGTCAACCCCCGACTGTCAGTCGGAGGCTACAGAACCGAGAACTAGTAGACCTCCGGCACAAAAGTCTGCTCAGTTATCGGAGGCCTTATGTACCCCTCTTTATTTATTGATGGAAGTTTTATTTTTTCATGTATGATATCTTCATAGGGGATCAAAGTCAGGAGATGATGGATGCAATTAAGCCTGGCTTTTGGCTTATCATCAGCATTTACCACATACCATGGCGACACCTTCGTATCAGTGTAAGCGAACATCTCGTCTTTAGCTTTAGAATATTCAATCCATTTACTGCGGGAGTAAACATCCATAGGACTGAATTTCCAGTGTTTGGTTGGATCTTTCAACCTGTCCTTGAACCTTTTTTCCTGTTCCTCATCGCTGACTGAAAACCAGTATTTTATTAAAATTATTCCTGAGTGGATCAGCATTTCTTCAAACCGCGGGCACGACCGCAGGAAGTCTTTATATTGTTCCTCAGTACAGAATTCCATAACGCGTTCCACTCCTGCCCGGTTGTACCAGCTTCTGTCGAAAAGGACCAGCTCTCCGGCGGCAGGAAGATGGGCAACATAACGCTGAAAGTACCACTGTGTCTTTTCTCTTTCAGTGGGTATCCCAAGTGCTACTACCCTGCAAATCCTGGGATTCAGGCATTGCTGGATACGGCTGATGACTCCGCCTTTCCCCGCCGCGTCCCTGCCTTCAAAAATCACAACAACTTTTAATCCTTTTTCTTTAATCCATTCGTGCAGTTTTACCAGCTCTGTCTGCAATTTTATCAGTTCTTTGTCAAGAAACCTTTTATTATATCTTTTCTTTTTATCTATCCCCAGGTTTGGTGAGGATTTGATTTTCTTATCCCGTTTGTGAGGCATAGGTGTTGGTTTTAACATTAGAAAGTAATAAGTTTTTATCACTCAATCCCCGACTCTTTGTCAGAGGCCACAAAACCGAAAACAAGTCAACCCCCGACTGTCAGTCGGAGGCTACAGTACTGAGAACTATTCTAGTCTTCTCGCTCCGTCACCGATCTCAGCAATATAAAAATCAGGTTTAAGTCCTATCGCGGCTTTATAAGCCATCCCGACACGGTTTGTAAATTCATTTAAGGCATCGTCGTGGACAAGGCTTACTGTACAGCCTCCGAATCCTGCCCCCGTCATACGTGATCCAAGGACACCATCTACCTTCCTTGCTTCGTTAACCAGAGTGTCAAGTTCAATTCCGGTTACTTCATAATCATCTCTCAATGAATCGTGGGATTCATTCATCAGCTGGCCGAACTTTTGCAGATTATCGGACTTAAGTGCTTTTATTGCATTCAATACTCTTTCGTTCTCTGAAACAACATGCCTGGCCCGTTTCAGTATAATTTCATCAGTAATCAAATGCTTGATTTCATTAAACTCTGAAAGGTCCAGGTCCCCAAGGAACTTGATTTTTTTAGCCTTTGAAAGTATTTTTACTGCAGCTTCACACTGGGCACGACGCTCATTATATTTTGAGCCGGCTAGTCCTCTTCTCTTATTGGTATTGGAGATCAGTATCTTATAATCACCCAAATTTAACGGGATAGTCTCATAATCCAAAGTTTTACAATTAATGAAAATAGCATGGTCCTTTTTACCCATCCCGGATGCAAACTGGTCCATTATGCCGCACTTGACACCGACAAAATCATTTTCTGCTTTTTGTGAAAGTTTGGCCATATCCAGCATATCAAGGTTGGTTCCCAAAATGTCATTAAGCGCAACAGCAGTTACCATTTCAATGCTTGCTGAAGAAGACAATCCTGCTCCGTTCGGAATAGTTCCGGAGAACAAAATGTCCATGCCTTTCAGCTTTAAGCCACGTTTTTTGAATTGGTCCATTACTCCCATAGGGTAATTAATCCAATGGTTACCTTGATTTTCAAAGGATTTCAAAGGCACATTTGCTGAAAAACGGAAGTTTGTTGTTGCAAGCCGCATCTGTTCTGAATCGTTCGGACGAATCACCAGGTAAGTCCCAAAATTCAGGGCACATGGGAAGACATAACCGCCATTATAATCGGTATGTTCTCCAATCATATTGACACGACCCGGCGCAAAATAGACACGCAAATTAGTCTTGTTGTCTCCAAATTTCTCCATGAATTCGTTTTTTGCATATATGATATCAGTTTCCATTTTTTTTGTGTTATTGGGTTCAAATGTAATAAATCTAATTAAATAGATTGCCTTTAAAAAACCGGATAATTTTAGGCATTTTAGGCATTTGTAATTTAAGGCATTTCTTTCCGCTTCCTGCTCCCTGCTCCCTGCTCCCTGCTTCCAAATAAAACTTTATCTTTGACAATCATTTCACCCTGTAATGAGAAAATATCATTTGTATTGGATTGTTTTGGTCTTTATGTCTTTGGATGGCAATTCATTCCTGTATGCTCAGGAAAATAAAATTCCTCTTGACCATTCAGTATATGAAAGCTGGAAGACAATTTCAAATGCCAGGATATCAAATGATGGTAAGTGGGTGACTTATGAAATAAATCCCGGTCAGGGAGATGGCATTCTGTACCTGTACAATGTAAAACAAAATATTCTCGATTCCGTTGAGAGGGGATATGATCCGGTATTTTCAAACCAGTCTGATTTTCTTGCGTTCAAAATAAAACCTCAATATGCAAGGATAAGGAAGGCAAAAAAAGATAAGGTAAAGAAAGACAAAATGCCGAAAGATTCTCTTGGGATATGGATGCTTTATGGAAGCAAAGATCCTGTAAAGTATCCTGATGTCCAATCATTTAAAGTACCTGCAGACGGATCAGGTTGGTTTGCATTTCATCATTACGAACAGCCGGATACCACTAAAACTGATATTGCTAAAAACGATACGGCTAAATCAGGAAAGCCAGAGATAAAAATCCGTGGTAGCGACCTTCTTATAATTAATCCTGTCATTAATAAGGTTTACAGGTACAGCAATGTTGTTGATTATGATATTTCACGTCAGGGTAAATCAATCGGTTTTATCCAGGAAAGCGATGATACCATCCCGGTCTGCACAGTTTCGTTTTTTAATTCAGAATCAGAGAAAAAACTTTCAGTATTTGAGGCTCCAGGGAAAGTGCCTGTTCTCGCTCTTGATGAACCAGGTAAGCAGATGGCTTTTCTGTATCACAGTGATACTGCAAAAATCGCAGGTTTTAATCTGTATTTCTGGAATGCCTCAATAGAAAAAACCACGAAAATTCTGGACTCACTCTCAACAGGAATGATTTCCGGGTGGGGTGTCAGTAAAAATGGTGAAATGTGGCTTTCAAAAGATGGGGATAAATTATTTTTTGGGACAGCCCCTATACCTGAAAAAGAAATAAAAGATACTCTCCTTGAAGAAGAAAAATATCATGTCGATATCTGGACATGGCAGGATAGTCTCCTGCAACCGCAGCAAAAAGTTGAACTTGAGAGGGAGAAAAAGCGCAGTTATCTTGCTGTATGGCTGATAGATAGCAATAAAATGCTGCAACTGGCTGATAAGCAGATCGATGATATCAAAACCCTTTACAGGGGTACAGGGGATATTGCAATAGGATATTCAAGAAAGCCTTATGAGAAACTGATTTCGTGGGAAGCATCCAGATACAGGGATATCTATATTATCAATATAAGAACAGGCGCGAAGCAGCTCCTTATGAGTAAAAAATCTTCTATTGCTGACCTGTCCCCTCATGGAAAATATTTATTCTGGTATGAAACCGGTGATAGCACCTGGTATGCCCATGATATTGCTGAAGACAGGCTCATTTCCCTTACAGGTCAGATCCCGGTGAATTTCTATAACGAGGAATTTGATGAGCCCAATGAACCATATCCTTACGGTTATGCAGGCTGGTCAGAGGATGACAGGTACATTTATATCTATGACAGGTTTGATTTATGGAAAGTTGATGCCACCGAAAAATACAAACCATTAAACCTGACCAACGGAAACGGAAGATCAAATAAGATCCAGTACAGGTATATTGAAACAAACAAGGAAGCATATTATATCTCTCAGAAACAGCAGATGCTATTAAGAGGTTTTAATGAAAATAATAAAGAAAATGGTTTATTTTCATCCAGTCCGATTTTGCGTGGTGATCCGGTGAAACTGGCTTCCGGTCCATATATATTTGACTTCACTGAAAAGGCGCGTTATTCTGATCTGTTGATATTTAAACGATCAAATTTCAGAGAATATCCTGATCTGTATATCAGCGATATGAATATATCATCATCAAAGAAAATTTCTGATGCAAATCCCCAGGCTTCAGAATATTTATGGGGTAATGCCAGGCTGGTCAAATGGAACACCTTTGATGGCAGTGAAATGGAAGGCATTCTTTATACACCTGAGATAATCGAACCCGGGGAAAAGTACCCTATGCTGGTTTACTTTTATGAAAAAATGTCTTTAACCTTGTACAGTCATTATACCCCATCTCCAAGCCGTTCTACCATTAATTTCCCCTGGTGTGTAAGTAACGGTTATGTCGTGTTTATTCCTGATATAAAATACAGGATTGGTTATCCGGGTGAGAGTGCATACAATTGCGTTGTCAGCGGAACAATTGCTATGACAGAGCAATTCAGTTTTATTGACAGGGACCACATTGGCATACAGGGACAGAGTTGGGGTGGATACCAGGTTTCTTACATCATTACACGTACAAACATTTATGCAGCTGCAATGGCCGGTGCGCCTGTCTCCAATATGACCAGTGCTTATGGAGGTATAAGATGGAGCACAGGCATGAGCAGGATGTGGCAATATGAAGAATCTCAGAGCAGGATAGGAGGGACCCTGTGGGAAAAAACTGACCTGTATCTTGAGAATTCACCGCTTTTTTATGTACCACGTATTGAAACACCAGTCCTGATAATGCATAATGATGATGATGGTGCTGTGCCCTGGTACCAGGGAATTGAATTTTTTACCGCACTTCGCAGATTGAATAAACCAGCCTGGTTGCTGGTGTATAATAATGAGGAGCATAATCTTGAGAAATGGCCGAACAGGGTTGATCTGAGTATCAGAATGATGCAATTTTTCGATCACTATCTTAAAGGCTCTCCCGCACCCGAATGGATGATCCGTGGTGTACCGGCCGTAGAAAAAGGTATCAGCGATAATTATAAACTAATTGAGGAGAAATAAGTCAACCCCCGACTGATAGTCGGGGGGCTACAAAACCGAAAACCAGTCAACCCCCGACTGTCAGTCGGAGGAGGCTACAAAACCGAAAACTAGTCAACCCCCGACTGTCAGTCGGAGGCTACAGAACCGAGAACCATCATGTACGATTTACTCAAAAAAAACAGTTTATTTCTGATTTTATATTTTATCCTTCTTGCAGCAGGTATGATCCCCGTTGCGTTGTATTCAAGGACTGACCTGCATCTTTGCCTCAACCAGTTCCATACCCCGTTTGCAGATGTTTTCTTTAAATACATTACGTTTTTCGGATCGGGAATTGCTGCCGGCATCGCATGTGTCATTTTACTTTTTGTAAGGATCCGTTATGCCCTGATAGCACTTGCATCATGGGCAGGTGGAGGTATCGTTGTGCAACTTCTCAAACATCTTGTATTTCCTGGATTTGACAGGCCGGTTAAAGTCTTTGGATCAGGAGCTGTGTTAAACCTGGTTCAGGGAATTGAATATCATAGCCATTTCAGTTTCCCGTCAGGACATGCTGCAACGGCAATGGCAATCTTCGGCCTGCTGGCATTGATTTGCAGCCGGAAGTGGTTGAAACTGTTTTTTTTGTTTTGCGCTGTAATAGTATCATACTCAAGAGTTTATCTCTCACAGCATTTCCTGGAGGATATCGTATTCGGATCTGTGCTGGGATTTTTGGCAGTAATCATTTTTTATTGGTATTTTCATCACTTGAAAATGAACTGGGCTGACCATCCTGTTCAATATTATTTCAGACCTGAAAAACAATGACGCTTTTAAACAGAAAATTCTTACCTGAACTCATTATTATTCTTGCCGGAGCCTTATTGTATATCCCTTTCATTGGAGGTGTTCATTTATTCGACTGGGATGAAATTAATTTTGCTGAATCGGCCAGGGAAATGATTGTCACCGGAGATTATCTTACTGTCAGCATAAATTTCAAACCATTCTGGGAAAAACCACCTCTTTTTATCTGGCTCCAGGTACTGTCATTGAAAGCGTTTGGAATAAATGAATTTGCAGCCCGTTTGCCAAATGCATTATGCGGCATCCTGACACTTCTTTTCCTTTACCGTTTAGGCCGGAAAATTATTGACCGGTCATTCGGATTTTTATGGATGCTTGTTTATGCAGGATCCATTCTTCCATTCTTTTATTTCAAATCCGGGATCATTGATCCATGGTTCAACCTGTTCATTTTCAGCGGCATAGTCTCTTTTATTCTTTTTCGCGATTCAGAAAAACCAACTCAAAGATGGGGCAGATTGCTCGCCTCTGCTGCTTTAATTGGTCTGGCAGTGCTCACAAAGGGCCCTGTAGCGGTCCTGATTTTTGGTCTTGTAATCATCACATACTGGATCCTTAATAAGTTCAGACTGAAGATCAATGCGCTTGAAATACTGGGCTATCTGTTTGTGCTGATCCTGGTCGGAGGTATGTGGTTCCTGATACAGATCATTATCGGGAATTATCATGTAGTGGCCGATTTCCTGACATACCAGCTAAGGCTGTTTAAAAACCAGGATGCGGGTCACGGCGGATTTTTACTCTACCATGCGGTGGTCCTGTTTTTTGGAGTCTTCCCTGCATCAGTCTTTGCGCTTAAGGGTTTCAGAAGGGGCTATTATGATGATCCTTTCCAGAAACGGTTTAAATTGTGGATGCTTATACTTTTTCTGGTCGTTTTCATCCTCTTTTCAATAGTCAGGACAAAAATTGTTCATTATTCTTCCCTATGCTATTTCCCCATCACCTACTTCGGCGCTTATGCGATAAGCCGTATCATCAATAACCGCACCCAGAATTATAAATGGGTGAATATCATTTATGCTGTATCAGGAATTTTATATGGAATCGCCGGTGCCCTTCTCCCTTTCATTATGATGAATAAAAACAAGATACTGGAAGCTGGCTGGATAAAGGATGAATTTGCCGCCGCAAATCTTCAGGCTGATGTTCACTGGTCTGGTTATGAAGCTCTGATCTCACTCCCTCTGATTGCCGGAGTTATCATAGCTCTGTTTCTGTTTAGCAGAAAGAAGAAGCTGGCTTACATCTTCATTTTCGGATCCTCATTGATCTGGATTGTTCTTAACATATTGATAATCACCACTAAAGTTGAAAAAATAACCCAGAATGCTTTAATTGAGTTTTGTAAGGAACGCGTTGGTGAGGATTGCTACGTGGAAACACTGGGTATGAAAAGCTATGCACATCTCTTCTATACGGAGAAAAAAATACCATTAAATGAAAAATCTTATGACCGGGAGTGGCTGCTGGCAGGCCAGATAGACAAGCCGGTTTATTTTATTCTCCGGAACAGATCTGCGGATAAATACAGGGAGCAGTACCCTCATCTGTCACTCTTTTATGAAAAGAATGGTTTTGTATTTTTAAAACGGGATTTGAAATAGAT